>NZ_VWPI01000001.1 GCF_015155755.1 Komagataeibacter sp. FXV3
GTCCGGCAGCGCCCGCCCCCGTGGCGGAGGAACCGCGTCAGGCCGAAGTGCGCAGCGATCTTGCCGCCCCCCTGGATCCGCGTTTCACCTTCGATACCTTTGTCGTGGGCAAGCCCAACGAATTCGCCTATGCCTGCGCCCGCCGGGTTGCGGAACGGCCGTCCAGCCCCGGTTTCAACCCGCTGTTCCTGTATGGTGGTGTTGGTCTGGGCAAGACGCATCTCATGCACGCGATCGGCGCCGAACTGCTGCGTGAGGGCAAGGTATCCGTCGCTTACATGTCGGCGGAAAAGTTCATGTACCGCTTCATCGCGGCCATCCGGTCCCAGTCCACCATGGAATTCAAGGAACAGTTGCGCTCCGTCGATGTGCTGATGATCGATGACCTGCAGTTCCTGATCGGCAAGGACAATACGCAGGAAGAATTCTTCCACACCTTCAACGCGCTGGTTGATGCGGGACGGCAGATCGTGGTGTCGGCCGACAAGTCGCCTTCCGACCTGTCGGGGCTGGAGGACAGGCTGCGCACCCGCCTTGGCTGTGGCATGGTGGCGGATATCCATGCCACCACGTTCGAACTGCGTATTTCCATCCTTGAGGCCAAGGCCAGTGCGTCCGGCGTGGTGGTGCCCGCCAAGGTGCTGGAATTCCTCGCCCACAAGATCACGTCGAACGTGCGTGAGCTTGAGGGCGCGCTGAACCGCCTGATCGCGCATGCCAACCTGTTTGGCCGTCCCGTGACGCTGGAGGCGACGCAGGACGTGCTGCATGACATCCTCAAGGCGCATGACCGTCGCGTCACCATCGAGGAAATCCAGCGCAAGGTGGCTGAACACTGGAATATCCGCCTGACCGACATGTCTTCGGCCCGGCGTGCGCGCGCCGTGGCGCGCCCCCGGCAGGTGGCAATGTACCTGGCCAAGCAGCTGACCAGCCGTTCCCTGCCTGAAATCGGGCGCAAGTTCGGCAACCGTGACCATACGACGGTCATGCACGCGGTGACCCGGGTGACGGAACTGATGGAACAGGATCCTGCCTTTGCCGAGGATGTGGAACTGCTGCGGCGCATGCTGGAAAGCTGAACGAATTTAGGATTCAACGACCTCTTTACCAGAGTCGCAAGGGGCTGCTAGACTGGTCGCCCCCCGTCTGCACGTATGCCTGCCGTGACGGGACGGGATGTGGAGGATATTGTACCGATGAAGTTGAAGGCCGACCGCGTAACGCTGCTCAAGGCACTGGCCCATATCCAGAGCGTTGCCGAGAAGCGCAATACCATCCCCATCCTGGCCAACGTGCTGATCAATGTCGTGGACGGCGCCATGACCCTGACCGCCACCGACATGGAAATCGCGGTTGTCGAGGGCGTTGCGGCCGAAACCCATCGTGATGGCGCGGTCACGGCGCCGGCGGCTGTCCTGTATGAAATCGTGCGCAAGCTGCCCGATGGCGCGCAGGTTGAACTGGACCATGCCGGGGGCGATGCGCCGCTGGGCCTGCGGGCGGGCCGGTTCGCCACCAGCCTGAACGTGCTGGACGTGGATGATTTCCCGTCCATGATGGCGGGGAACCTGCCGCATGAATTCAGTATTCCGGCACAGGTGCTGCGTGGCCTGATCGACCGCACGCGGTTCGCGATTTCCACCGAGGAGACGCGCTATTACCTCAACGGCATTTTCCTGCATGTGGCCGAAGGCGATGCGGGGCAGGTGCTGCGCGCGGTGGCAACCGACGGGCACCGTCTGGCCCGGGTGGAAACCGAACTGCCCGCAGGCAGTGCCGGCATGCCTGGTGTGATCGTGCCGCGCAAGACTGTGGCCGAACTGCGCAAGCTGCTTGATGAAGGTCCGGAGCAGGTTGATGTTGCCCTGTCCGATACCCGCATCCAGTTCTCCATCGGCAACATCACGCTGACATCCAAGCTGATTGACGGCACCTTCCCTGAATATGAACGCGTGATCCCGCACGGCAATGACAGGATCCTGCGCGTGGGCAAGAAGATCTTTTCCGACGCCGTATCCCGCGTGGCCGCGATCAGTCAGGAACGCTCCCGCCCGGTCAAGCTGAGCATGGCGCACAACCTGCTGACCCTGTCCGCCGCCAGTCAGGACCAGGGTACCGCGACGGAAGAACTGGACGAAAACCACGTCTCCTATGACGCAACCCCCATCGAGATCGGCTTTCAGGCCCGGTACCTGAACGACATTACCGATCAGGTGGAAAAGGAAGTGGAATTTGCCTTTTCCGACAGTTCCGCGCCCACCATCGTGCGTGATGTGGACAGCCCGTCCGCGCTGTATGTCCTGATGCCGATGCGCGTGTGATCACGCGCGGCCGTCTGGTCGCATGGCCTGCGTGACGCGGCTGGTTCTTACGGATTTCCGTAATTACCACCATCTTTCATGGAAACCGGCATGCCCGGTCACGGTCATTACCGGGCCGAATGGCAGTGGCAAGACCAACCTGCTGGAAGCGGTCTCGCTGCTGGTGCCCGGACGTGGCCTGCGGGGCGCGCGCATGGATGAACTGCCCCGTAACAATGCCATCCTGTGGGGTGTTGCCGCTGATGTCGCGGCGCAGTGGGGTGATGACGCCCTGTCCATCCAGATCGCCACCGGGGCCGATCCCGTCCGGCCTGAACGACGGGCGTTCCGTGTTGATGGGCAGGCCCTGCGCAACCGCGATGCCGTGGGTGAATATTTTTCCGCCGTATGGCTGACACCACAGATGGACCGCCTGTTTCAGGAAGGGGCAGGCGGTCGTCGCCGCTTTCTGGATCGGCTGGTGCTGGCGCTGGAACCTGGCCATGCGCGGGAACTGGCGGCCCATGACCGCGCGATGATGCAGCGCAGTCGCCTGCTGGCGCAACGTGGGGCGGATGAGGACTGGCTGGCCGCCCTTGAACGCACCATGGCGCGTCATGCCGTGGCCGCGGTTGCCGCCCGGGTGGATATGGTGGCGCGGCTGAATGCTGATGAACAGGCGGTGGCCGATGGCTTTCCCGCCGCGTGGCTGGAACTGGACTGCGCGATTGCCGACCGGTTGCGCGAAATGCCCGCCCTTGCGGTGGAAGACTGGCTGGCGGAACAGATCGCGGCCATGCGTATGATCGACCGCCAGCGTGGGGGAAGTCGCTTTGGCGCGCACCGTACCGACCTGCGCATGGCCGACCGGCTGAGCCTGCGCCCGGCCAGCCAGTCCAGCACGGGCCAGCAGAAGGCGCTGCTGCTGGGTATCGTCCTGTCACATGCCCGTATCCTGGCCGCATGCCGGGGGCAGATGCCCATGCTTTTGCTGGATGAACCGCTGGTGCATCTGGATGATGTGCGACGCGATGCCCTGTTCCAGGCCATTGGACGGATGGATACGGGCGTGTTCCTGACCGGCACGGACCACGAACAGTTTGCCCCGTTGCGCCAGATTGCCGAATTCGTGACGCCGGTCGAAGGTAATCTCGCGCCACGTGCATGATTTCGGTGGGGAATGCTGGTTCAGCCGGGTGGTTCAGGCTATAATGCATTCTGTTATTTTGTTGTTGTCCGCTGTGGAGCATCTGCCGGCATGTCCGATCAATCCAGTCCCGATCAGAAACACGATGCCGAGGCCGTGGGGGGTGTGACACCCGCTGCGGACTATGATGCGGCATCCATCTCGGTTCTGAGGGGGCTGGACGCGGTACGCAAGCGCCCCGGCATGTATATCGGCGATACCGATGACGGGTCGGGCCTGCACCACATGGCCTTCGAAATCATCGATAATGCCGTGGATGAGGCGCAGGCAGGCTTTGCCACCACCTGCATCGTGACCCTCAACGGGGATGGCAGCGTCAGCGTACGTGACGACGGGCGTGGCATCCCGACCGACATGCACCATGAAGAAGGGGTAAGCGCGGCCGAAGTCGTGCTGACCAAGCTGCATGCGGGCGGCAAGTTCAACCAGAATTCCTACAAGGTATCGGGCGGCCTGCACGGTGTGGGCGCTGCCGTGGTCAACGCGCTGTCGGAATGGATGGAAGTCCGTATCTGGCGCGATGGCAAGGAACACATGATCCGTTTCCGCGCGGGTGAGCGCGATGAACCCCTGCGCGTGGTGGGCGAAAGCAGTGATCCGACCGGCACGCAGGTCACGTTCAAGCCCAGCGCCGGGACATTTGCCAAGGTGGAGTTCGAATTCCCGATTCTCGAACGTCGCCTGCGTGAACTGGCCTTCCTCAATTCCGGGCTGAAAATCGTCCTGCGTGACGAACGCCACACCCCGGCGCGTGAGGAGAAATTCCATTACGAAGGCGGCCTGTGTGCTTTTGTCGAATGGCTGGACCAGGGCAAGAACGCGATTGTCGAGCCGCCGATTACCGGCAGCCTGCAGAATGATGAAAACGGCATCAAGGTCGAATTCGCCCTGACATGGAACGACAGTTTCCATGAAACCATGCTGTGCTTCACCAACAACATTCCCCAGCGCGATGGCGGTTCGCACCTGGCCGGTTTCCGTCAGGCGCTGACCCGCGTGGTCGGTCGTTATGCCGAAGCCAATGCCAGCAAGAAGGACAGCCACGCCCTGAATGGCGAGGACATGCGCGAAGGCCTGACCGCCGTGCTGTCGGTCAAGGTGCCGGACCCCAAATTCTCATCCCAGACCAAGGACAAGCTGGTCTCGTCTGAAGTGCAGCCGGTGGTGCATGCCGCCGCCGCCGACATGATTTCCCACTGGTTTGAAACCCACCCCAAGGAAGCCCGCCACATCGTGGCGAAGGTCATGGATGCGGCCGCCGCGCGTGAGGCGGCGCGGCGCGCGCGTGAATTGACGCGGCGCAAGGGAGTGCTGGATATTTCCTCCCTGCCGGGCAAGCTGGCCGACTGTCAGGAACGCAATCCGGCAAAGTCCGAACTGTTCATCGTCGAGGGTGACTCGGCTGGCGGCACGGCCAAGCAGGGGCGTGACCGGCGGTTCCAGGCTATCCTGCCGCTGAAGGGCAAGATCCTGAATGTCGAACGCGCGCGGTTTGACCGCATGCTGGGTTCGGCTGAAATCGGGACGCTGATTACCGCACTGGGCACCGGGATTGGCCGGGGTGATGTGGAACATGGCGGCTTTTCGATTGAAAAACTGCGTTATCACCGCATCGTCATCATGACCGACGCTGACGTGGATGGGTCGCATATCCGCACGCTGCTGCTGACCTTCTTCTTCCGGCAGATGCCCGAACTGATTGAAAACGGGTACCTGTATATCGCCCAGCCGCCGCTGTACCGCGCCAAGCGCGGCAATGACGAGCGGTACCTGAAGGATGATGCGGCACTGGAATCCTACCTGCTGGACAAGGCGCTGGCCAATGCCACGCTGCAATATGCCGACGGGCGCGAGGTCGGGGGCGAGGCCATGCGTTCCGACGTGATGTTCATCCGTGACGTGACCCGTGCCCTGTCGCGCCTGTCGGCGCGGGTGCCGGTCTGGATTCTGGAACAGGCGGCGATTGCGGGTGCGCTGCGGGCTGACCCGCAGGCGGTGCCGGAACGGATTGTGGACCTGCAGGCGCGGCTGGACGCGGTGTCTCCCCCCACTGAACGCGGGTGGAAGGTTGCCGTCAGTGACAGCGGCCTGGAAATGGCCCGCAGCGTGCGTGGGGTAGGCGAGGTCTACCGCCTTGAGGCCCTGGCGCTGCGCAGCGCGGAAGTGCGGTGGCTGGCTGATCGCCACGACCGTCTGGTGGCTGATTTCGCAGGGCCGGTGCAACTGGTCATTGACGGGCAGCCCCAGCCCTTCAACGGGCCGGCATCGCTGTATGAACGGATTCTGGCGCAGGGCCGCAAGGGCCTGTCCATCAACCGCTTCAAGGGGCTGGGGGAAATGAATGACGAACAACTGTGGGAAACCACGCTGGATCCCGCCATGCGTACCCTGCTGCAGGTCAAGGTAGGCGATGTGGAAAACGCGGCGCAGGTCTTTTCCACCCTTATGGGGGATGTGGTCGAACCCCGCCGCGACTTCATTGTTGGCAACGCGCTGAAGGTTGCCAATCTCGACGTCTGACCGGTTACGCGGGCACCAGTTCATTGGCCAGATGGGGGATTTCGGAAATAGAATCGGCACCAACCGTGGCGCCCGCTTCCATTTCCGGGCGACCATAACCCCAGCGGGCGAAGATGGCGGGGACATGCGCCCCGATGGCGGTGGCCATGTCGTTATGATGATCGCCGGTCATGATCGCGCGCTTCGGGTCGCCATGCGCCATTTCAATCGTACCCAGCAGATGGCGCGGGTCGGGTTTGCGCACGCTGAAGCTGTCGCCCCCACCCACGGCCACGAACCATTTTTCCAGATCAAGGACCTGCAGGATATGGCGTGCCGCGGCAACGGGCTTGTTGGTGCAGACAGCCATCTGCCACCCTGCGGCCCGCAATTCCTCCAGCATGCCGATGGTGCCGGGAAAGGGGCGGGACAGGTTGGTTGAATGGGGCGTGTAATCGGCCATGTAGCGTCTGGTTGCTTCGGCTGCGTCAATGCCCGTGGCGGCGGATCCCGCATGGACCAGCAGGCGGCTGACCAGGACGGCCACGCCATCACCAATCATGGGGCGGACCTGCTGCGTTGCTATGGGTGGCAGGCCATAATGCGCCAGAAGCCGGTTGGCGCAGGCCGCAAGATCGGGAAGGCTGTCGATAAGCGTGCCGTCCATGTCAAAAACGGCAAGACGGGGCGGGAGAGAAGTCATCATGAACGCCTTTGAGCATATGAATGAAGTAGCAATCGGAAATTCTAAGTGATGGTATCGCGCGCGCATAAGGGTTTGACAGGCAACGCAGGGGCGGAGTACCCGCACACTGCCATGAATACCCAGACCGATACCGCAGTATCCGCCCCTGCACGCACCCTGTCGACCGCTGTCATACTGGCGGCGGGTCGTGGCACGCGCATGAAATCGCAGCGTCCCAAGGTCATGCACCCGCTGGCGGGGCAGCCCATGCTGCGCTACCTGCTGGATAATGCGGCCCGGATCTTTGACCGTATCGTGGTGGTGGTGGGACCGGACATGGATGATGTGGCGGCCCTTGCCGCCGCGCATCAGGTCGTGGTGCAGCAGGACCGCCTGGGCACCGGCCATGCCGCACGCCAGGCCGAAGCCCTGTTTGGCGATGGTGATGTTGCGGTCCTGTATGGCGATAACCCCCTGATCACGCCCGATACCATGCGCGCCCTGCTGGAACAGCGCCGCAGCAATGATACCGGCCTTGCCCTGCTGGCGATGGAACCGGCCGATCCGGCGCGTTATGGCCGCGTGGTGACGCATGACGGGCGGGTTGAACGGATCGTGGAGTGGGCGGACGCCACTCCGGCGGAGCGGGCAATCCGGCTGTGCAATGCCGGCGTGCTGTGCGCTGATGCCGCTGATTTCCGCCGCTGGCTGGATGAAATCAATAACGACAACGCGCAGGGTGAGTACTATCTGGGCGATGTGGTGGCCCGCGCCGTGTCCGACGGACGCAGCGTGCGCGCGGTGGTAGCGCCGGAAGATGAACTGCGCGGTATCAATTCCCGCGCCGAACTGGCACAGGCGGAAGCCTGTGTGCAGGCGCGCCTCCGGCAGGCGGTGATGGATGGAGGCACGACGCTTGTTGCCCCCGATACCGTCTTCCTGTGTGCCGATACCGTGCTGGAACCCGATACGGTGGTGCATCCCAACGTGGTGTTCGGCCCCGGCGTACATGTAAAAAGTGGCGCGGAAATCCATGCCTTTTCGCACGTTGAGGGGGCAATCGTCGGCCCGGGTGCGCAGATCGGTCCCTATGCCCGCCTGCGTCCCGGCAGCGATGTGGGGGCAAGGGCGCGCGTGGGCAATTTTGTGGAAATCAAGGCCACGACACTGGGGGCGGGGGCCAAGGCCAGTCACCTGACCTATCTGGGTAACGCCACGGTGGGTAGCGGGGCCAATATCGGCGCGGGCACCATAACCTGCAATTATGATGGTGTGTACAAACACCGGACCGAAATTGGCGCAGACAGTTTCATTGGCTCGGATTCGGTGCTGGTGGCTCCCGTGCGGGTGGGCAGCGGTGTCATTACGGCGGCAGGCAGCGTGATTACCCATGATGTGCCTGATGACGCCATGGCCATTGGCCGGGCACGCCAGGCCAACAGGGCAGGATATGCCGCATCATTTCGCGAACGGCTGAAGAACAGGAAGGAACGGGGCTGATGTGTGGCATTGTAGGGGTTGTTGGCAGCAATCAGGCCACGCCGGTCATTCTGGACGCGCTGCGTCGGCTGGAATATCGCGGGTATGATTCCGCAGGGATCGCCACGCTGGAGGAAGGCCACGTCGAACGCCGGCGCGCGGCGGGCAAGCTGGACCATCTGGCCACCCTTCTGGCGCGCATGCCGCTGCCGGGTGTAACCGGCATCGGCCATACGCGCTGGGCCACGCATGGCGCGCCCACCGAAAACAATGCCCACCCTCACGGAACGGAACGCGTATCGGTCGTCCATAACGGCATTATCGAGAATTTCGAGGAACTGCGCCACGAACTTGAGGCGGCAGGGCAGGTCTTCTCGACCGATACGGACAGCGAGACGATCGCCCAGCTGGTCGATTACCACCTGCAGCGCGGCCTTTCCCCGCGGGAGGCCGCGCATGAATGCCTCAGGCGGCTGGAAGGCGCCTATGCGCTGGCCATGATCTTCGCGGGACATGATGGCATGGTCATCGGCGCGCGGCATGGCGCGCCGCTGGTGGTGGGCTTTGGCGATAACGAGATGTTCCTTGGCTCCGACAGCCTGGCGCTGGCGCCGCTGACACGCCGCATCGCCTATCTGGATGACGGGGACTGGACCGTGGTGACACCCGCGGGGGCTGCGTTCTTTGACATGGCGGGCAACCCGGTCGAACGCCCGGTCAGGCTGACCGCGCTGATCGCGGCATCGGTCGGCAAGGACGGCTACCGGCACTATATGGAAAAGGAACTGCACGAACATCCCGTCGTGATCGGGCAGACCCTGCAGCGCATGATCGACCCGGCTACCCGGCGTGTGGTGATGCCGGACCTGCCATTCGACCTTGCCGCCATTCCGCGCGTGGTGCTGACGGCCTGCGGGTCGGCTTTTTACGCAGGCATGATCGGGCGGTACTGGATCGAGCAGTATGCGCGCCTGCCGGTCGATATAGATGTGGCGAGCGAGATGCGGTACCGCAATCCGCCACTGGCCAGTGGCGGCCTCGGGCTGCTGATTTCCCAGTCGGGCGAGACGGCGGACACGCTGGCCGCCCTGCGCGGCATGCGTGAGGCCGGGCAGCATATCGTCTCGGTGCTGAATGTTGAACAGAGCACGATGGCACGTGAAAGCGACGCCGTGCTGGGCACCGTGGCGGGGCCTGAAATATCGGTCGCCAGCACCAAGGCCTTTACCGCGCAGCTGTCCGTCCTTGCATGCCTGACCATTGCCTTGGGCCGTGCGCGCGGACTGATGACCGCGGAGCAGGAGGAAAGCATGGTGACCACCCTGCTTGACCTGCCCAGCAAGGCGACCGAGGTCTTCGAACGCCATGATGAAATCCGCCGCATGGCCACCATCGTGGCCGAAGCGCGCGACGTACTCTACCTTGGTCGTGGGGCGATGTTCCCCGTGGCGCTGGAGGGCGCGCTGAAGCTCAAGGAAATCACCTATATCCACGCCGAGGCCTATGCCGCGGGCGAGATGAAGCACGGCCCGATTTCCCTGATCGACAACACGGTGCCGGTGGTGGCCACCGTGCCGTCGGGGCCATTGTTCGAAAAAACGCTGTCCAACCTGCAGGAAGCCAAGGCCCGCGGGGGGCGCCTGCTGGTGTTCACGGACATGGCCGGGGCGCCGCGCCTGCGTGAAATCGCGGAATGCGTGGTGGCGATCCCGACCGTGGATGAATTCGTGGCCCCGATCCTGCAGACCATCCCGGTGCAGATCCTGGCCTATGAGGTCGCCCTGCTGAAGGGCACGGATGTGGACCAGCCGCGCAACCTCGCCAAATCCGTGACTGTTGAATAGACACGTCAGGCATAACCGGCACAATCACAGCAAGATACAGACAACCGCTACAGGGGATACGACGCATATGGCAGCACAAACGGCAATCCCCCACGGGGCGGGACCGTCCGTCCTTGTGCGTGGCGCTGGTGTGTCGGGCCTGACGGCGGCGGTTACCCTGGCTGAACGTGGCGCGCGGGTCAGCGTGCATGAATGTGGCGGTCGCGTGGGCTGGGGCGCGTCATGGAAGGCGGGCGGCATGCTGGCGCCGTGGTGCGAGGCGGAATCCGCAACCCCGGAAGTCACCGCGCAGTCCCTGGCCTCCCTCGACTGGTGGGACCAGCATGTCCCCGGCGTGGACCGCAACGGTACCCTGGTGCTGGCGCCCCCGCGTGATGTGCGTGAAATCATGCGGTTCGCACGCAGGACTTCGCATTTTTCCACGATTGGCGAAGCCGGGATCGCGCAACTGGAACCCGACCTTGCCGACCGTTTTTCCCGTGCGCTGTTTTTCGCAGGTGAAGGGCACGTCAACCCGCGCGACGCCTTGCAGGCGCTGGCGGCGCGGCTGGTTGAACTGGGGGGCAACCTGCATTTCAACGTGCCGGTTGACGCCAGCACGTCGGGCTATGACTGGGTGGTGGACTGCACCGGTATTGCGGCCCGCGACCAGATGGTTGATATGCGCGGGGTGCGCGGGGAAATGCTGTTGCTGCGCTGTCCCGATGTCACGCTGCATCGTCCGGTGCGCATGCTGCATCCGCGCATTCCCATCTACATCGTGCCCCGTGCGGGGCATGTGTACATGGTGGGGGCGACCATGATCGAAAGTGAGAACGCGGGACCCATGACCCTGCGTTCAATGGTGGAAATGCTGGGTGCGGTCTATGCCCTGCATCCCGCGTTCGGGGAGGCCGAGATACTGGAAACCGGCACCGGCCTGCGCCCGTCCTATCCCGACAACATGCCAGCCGTCAGGCAGTCGGGGCGGCATATCCATATCAATGGCATGTATCGGCATGGTTTCCTGCTTTCACCCGTTCGCGCGGCCGAGGCGGCCGATATCGTGTTTGACAGGGGCTGAACCCGCCATAAGGGGAGGACGGACATGCGGATTCTGGTGAACGGCGAACACCATGACGTGACGGCGGCAAGCCTGGCAGCATTGCTTGATGAACTGGGATATGATGCCACTGCCCGCGTTGCGACCGCGGTGGATGGCAGCTTTGTCGCGGCCGGCCGGCGCGCGACCCACCCCCTGCATGACGGGGCACAGGTGGAAATTCTGGCCCCCATGCAGGGAGGATAACCGCAATGACCCTTTTTTACGGCACTGAACTGTCGTCACGCCTGATGCTGGGCACGGCGCAGTACCCATCCCCCGAAATACTGGCGGATGCCGTGCGCCGGGCCGGGGCCGGGGTGGTCACCGTCTCGCTGCGGCGCGAGGCCGCAGGCACGCGCGCGGGGCAGGCGTTCTGGGCGCTGATCCGGGAACTCGATGTGCCCGTCCTGCCCAATACGGCGGGCTGTCATACGGTGCGTGAAGCGGTGACCACGGCGCAGATGGCGCGTGAGGTCTTTGGCACGGACTGGATCAAGCTGGAGGTGATCGGGGAATCCGATACCCTGCAGCCCGACATGTTCGCGCTGGTCGAAGCTGCCCGCATCCTGACGGAAGACGGGTTCAGGGTCTTTCCCTACATGACCGAGGACCTGGTTGGTGCGGAACGCCTGCTGCGCGCAGGATGTGAGGTGCTGATGCCGTGGGGCGCGCCCATCGGGTCGGGCAAGGGGCTGAACAACCTGTTTGGCCTGCGGGCGCTGCGGGCCCATTTTCCCGATGTGCCCATGGTGGTTGATGCCGGGATAGGTGTGCCGTCCCATGCCGCGCAGGCGATGGAACTGGGTTATGACGCGGTGCTGATCAATACGGCGGTGGCCAAGGCGGGCAATCCTGCGGAAATGGCGCGTGCCTTTGCCATGGCGGTGGAGGCAGGGCGCATGGCCTATATTGCCGACCCGATGGAAGAACGTGACATGGCCGTGCCCTCCACGCCCGTGATCGGGCAGGCCGTGCTATGACCACGGTGCTTCCGTCCCGTATCTATCCGGTCGTGGACGCGGCGCACTGGGTCGGCAGTCTGGGGCAGGCGGGCGCGCGGCTGATCCAGTTGCGGCTCAAGGACATGGGGGAGGATGAACTGCGCCGCGCGGTCCGTGAAGCCCTTCGCCTGGCTCGCGCGCATGATGTCTGCCTTGTGCTGAACGATTACTGGCAGGTGGCGATTGAGGAAGGGGTGGATTTCATCCATCTGGGGCAGGAGGATCTGGATACGGCGGACCTGCCTGCCATCCGCACGGCAGGGCTGAAACTGGGGGTCAGCACCCATAGTGATGCTGAACTGGACCGCGCGCTGTCGGTTGCCCCGGATTACGTGGCGTTGGGGCCGGTCTGGCCCACGAAGCTGAAGAAAATGCCCTGGGGGCCGCAGGGTACGGAAAAACTGTCGGTGTGGAAGCAGCGCATTGGCGATATCCCGCTGGTCGCCATCGGGGGGATTACCCTTGCCCGCGCGCCACTGTGTATTGCGGCGGGGGCGGACTGTGTTTCGGCAGTGTCCGATTTTATCCGCATGCCGGACCCGCAGGCACAGGTCCGGGCATGGCTGGCTGCCACTGATCATCCGGTCAGGGTGTGAAATACTGGAATATAATGTGATGCATCATGTGTTGTTGATGCAACGTTGGTGTGGCATTATTGATACGCGGCATATGAGTATGTGAAGGAACGTCTTTCACAGCCAGATGTTGGTCTTATAAGCCAGATTCTGTTGATTTGAAACGCGGTGGACATAATCTGTTCATGGTCAGCCATTAGGATCGGTCTGTAAGCATGATATGGCCGGAAGTCGGGGATTTTGAATGGAGATAGCGGGTCTGGCAGCAATTCTGATGGCGATTGCCGTGCTGCTTGTCGTGGTCAGCGCGGTCCAGCCGCTTGCCCGCCGTCTGGAATTGTCCGAAACCGTCCTGCTGGCCATTGTGGGTATCGTGATCGGGGGCGCAGCCGACCTTGTGCTGCGCAATTCCCATCTGGAAATATTCAATGGTGCGGCACAGACGCTGCTGGATTTCCCGCTTAACAGCGAAGCGTTCCTGCTGATTTTTCTGCCTATACTGGTATTCCAGGGGGCGCTGGGCATTGATGTGCGCAGGCTGGCGCATGAAACCGCGACCGTGCTTCTGCTGGCGGTGGTGGCGGTGGCGGTCTCGACCGCGGCCATCGGTTTTGCGCTGTATCCCTTTGCCGGCATGCCACTGGCGGTGTGCCTGCTGCTTGGTTCCATCGTGGCGACGACCGACCCTTCGGCCGTGGCTGGGATCTTCAAGGAAATTGGTGCCGCAAGCCGCCTGACCCGGCTGGTGGAAGGGGAGGCGCTGCTGAATGACGCGGCCGCCATTTCCATTTTCACCATCCTGCTTGGTTCCATCACCTCGCACCACAAGATCATGCTGGGTGGTGCGGTGCTGGAGTTCCTTGTCTCCTTCATCGGCGCGCTGATCATAGGCATCGTGTTTGGCCGCCTGACGCTTATGGTCATTCCCGCACTGGGTGCGGCACCGGCGGCCGAGGTCACGCTGACGGTGGCGCTGCCGTACCTGTCTTATATCGTATGTGATGAATTCCTGGGCTTTTCCGGTGTGGTGGCCACGGCGGCGTCCGGCCTGACGATTTCGATCTATGGCCCGTCCACCTTCCGCCCCCAGACCTGGCGCTTCCTGAACGAGTTGTGGCAGCAGCTTGTTTTCTGGGCCGGGTCGCTGGTGTTCGTGCTGGCGTCCATGCTGGTGCCGCGCCTGCTGGTGGGCATGACCAAATGGGACTGCGTGCTGATCCTGCTGGCCGCGGGTGCCGGGCTGCTGGCGCGTGGGGCGGTGGTGTTCGGCATGCTGCCCATCCTTGCCGCGACCAAGCTGTCACCGCCCGTGCCGACGCCGTTCAAGGTCACGATGGTGTGGGGTGGCCTGCGTGGCGCCATTACACTGGCGCTGGCGCTGGCGGTGACGGAAAACGAACATGTCTCCAGCAGCATCGCCCACTTTATTGGCATTATCGCCACCGGGTTCGTGCTGATTACCCTGTTCGTAAACGGGATGTCGCTGCGGTATCTGGTGCTGTTCCTCAAGCTGGACCAGCTGCCGCTGATTGATCAGGCGCTGCGCCACCAGATCCTTGCCATCGGGCTGGGTGAAGTGCGTGACCAGACGCAGGAAGTCGCAGGCGAACTGGGCTTTTCCACCAACGTCACCAATACGGTGGTGGAGGTGATCGACCGGCGCGTCCATTCGGAAGAGCAGGCCAATACCTTTGACACCGCCCTGGGTGACCGGCAGCGCGTGACCCTGGCGCTGATTGTCGTCGCCAACCGGGAACGTTCCATCCTGCTGGACCTGTTTCGCATACAGGGGCTGTCGCGCCGCGTGATGGAAACGCTGCTGCGCTCGGCCGAGGCCATGGTGGATGGCGCACGGCTGGAAGGACGCTTTGGCTATGTTCGCGCCCTGCGCCGCAGGCTGCGCCCATCGCTGCGTTTCCGTGTGGCGCAGGTGATCCATCATCGCTTCAATTTCGACACGCCTCTCATGTACTGCATGATGGAGCGGTTCGAGATGTTGATGATCGGCTATTTCGTCTCCCTGTCCCTGACCCGCTTCATGCGCCAGCGTATGGAGCCGACGCTGGGCACGCGTATCAGTGAAATCGTGGGTGAAGTGCTGGGGCGGCAGTGCAAGCTGCTGGATGAGGCATTGCAGACCCTGCGGCTGCATTACCATGGGTATTCCGAAGCGCTGGAAAACCGCATGCTGCGCCAGATCGCGCTCAGGCTGGAAGAAGAAAAATACGATACCCTGATGTCCGAATCGCTGTTGAGCGAGGAACTGCACCGTGAATTGCACCGCGATGTGGAACACCGGCGCGAACAGCTGGATTTCAGGCTGAAATTCAATATCCGGGCCGGGATCGAAAGCCGCATTCATAATTTTCCCCTGTTTGAGGGGATGGCCGATGGCGTGCTGCATGACATCGCGATGAAGATGTCCATTCACTTCTCATCCCCCGGTGAGCGGCTGTACCGCAAGGGGCAGAAGGTGCGCACGGTCTATTTTATCAGCGCGGGACTGGCTGAAACCCATTACCCCAAGCATGACGTGCGCTTTGGTGCCGGTGCGGTCCTGGGTGGGGAAGAAGCACTGAAGGACGAGCGTGTCACCGCAACCAGCCGTTCCCTGCAGTTCGGTCATTTCATGACGATGAGCGCGCGTGATTTCCGCAAGCTGGTGGAAGATTATCCCCGCATCGGCGAAAACCTTGAACGTCTGGCGCAGGCCCGCAACAAGGGCGAACTGCCCGATGCCCAGCTTCTGCCGCAGGATGGGGAAGACACACCAAAAAGCCCGCCGTCATATGACGCCATTGACCTGGCCACCGCACCCGTTACCCGCGCCATTCCCGTCCGGCAGGATAGTCAGGTCAGTGATGCCTGACCTGTCGGGGCGGCACTAATCTCCCCGGTTATACGGCGGCTATCGTAATGCCGGGACCGGGCTGTTCAGGTTGCCTTGTCATGGACACGGGCTGCCAGTGCGCTGGTGCAGTCATCACTGCCATGCAGACTGGATGATTGTCGGGTAAGGGGGCGCCAACGACGCCCTGATGCCGCAAAACGACATTCCACGCCTTGGCAGGTAATCCATGCGCGGCACCGCAGCGGGCAGACGTCTGTGTAGGCCATTTTTTTCAAAAGGACGGGGACTTCCTGAAGCTTTTTGAAAAAAGCTTTCCCAAAAACTTCTTATGAAATTCCTGAACGTCGCGACCGCATCAGAAGGCACGAAGCAGGCGGTCGAGGTATTCCAGTTCTTCTGGCGGCCGGGTGCGGTCGGCATCGCGGCGGCGCAGTTCCTGTTCAATCTCGCGCGCGCGTTCGCGGCTGGCGTTGTCGGGTACGTGGGTATCATTGTCCATGCCTGCATGGGTGCCGTCGGTCTTGCGGCCCAGCGGGTCACGATCACCCTTGCCTTCGGCCTGCTGTTCGGTGTCGTCATCGTCATCCTGACCGCCCGGCTGGTTGCCACCGCTGCCATGGCTGCCCTTGCCATTATCCTGCGACAGCATGGGTAGGAATATGGTCATACCGCCATGCGCACTCTGGCTGCGCATGGACTGGCGCATCTGCTGGTCGCCCTGCTGCAGGTCAGCCAGAACCTTTTTTTCGGCTGCCGCCGCATCGGGGTCCTTGCCCGCGCCAAGGGCCGCGCGCACGGCCTTCATGTCTGTCTGCGCCTTGTCCAGTGCAGGCATGTCCTTGCCGCTGGCCTGTTTGAATTCACGCTGAAGTTCATGCAGTGCGCGCGACAGGGCGTGCTGTACGGCCCGGTCGGCATGCTGTTGCGCCGTGTGGGCTTCGGGCGTCATGCTTTCCGGCGGTGGGGGTGTTGCCGCCTGCGGCTGCGGCGCGCTGCCCGACGGCGTAATGCCAAGCTGGCGCAGCAGGTCGGCGGTGGACATGGATGACAGGTCACTTCCATCTTCATCCATGTCGGTCTGGCGGCTGGCGGCGTCACGTTCCTGCTGGCGCTGGGCCTGGTCCATGCGTGACTGCACATGGTCCAGAAGCTGGGACTCGCGACTGACCAGATCGCGCAGCGCGCGGCGCAGTTCCTTCGCCTGCTGGCGGGCCTGCATCTGCTGGGCCAGCTGCATCATGTCCTGCGGGGTGGCGTTGCGTATGCCGTTGGTCATGTCCTCCATCTGTTGCAGCTTCTGCATGGCATCGGCATCGCGGCCATTGGCCGCGTCCTCCTGCAGCTGCTGCATCATCCGGGCCATGTTCTGTTCGCCGCGCGATGTCATTTCGGGGATGGCTGGAATGGCGGAATGATCACGCATGGCCTGTTGCGTCAGCGCCTGCATCTTGCGCGAAATCGCGTCCTTCAGCGCCTGCATGCGGTGCTGCAGTTCGGCCTGCTGCTCCGCTCCCTGACCCTTTGCGCCCATTTCGCGCATGTGCTCCAGCTGTTCCCGCACGGCGTCCTGCGCGGCCTGCACGCCAAAATCGGCCTGTTCGTTATCTATGTCGCGGCGGTTGTGTTCGATATCCAGCGCAAGGAACCACAGCCGTCCGGTAGCCTGTGTAATGGCGTAATCATCCGTGACGTCGTCAGCATCCCCCAGCACGGCGGCAACACTGGTCAGCGCCAGCAACAGGCCGACATGATGGGTCAGCATGGTGTCGGCCTGACCCAACGCCAGCAGTTCGCGCGCTGCCTGCGCGCGGTTTTCGCGGTGCAGGGCCACACGCTTGCGGATATCCAGCACCGCCTTGGCCAACGGGTTGTTGAAAGGCCGTGCCCCCATGCGCAACCGGACCGGGGCAGAGGTCGCGGTCATGCCGCTGGTGCTGGTGGCAACCAGGCGGGCGCTCACGTCTTCCCCCGCCCACGGGTTTTGTGACAGGTCGGGGGTTGCCACGTCATCCGCCACGCGCGGGTGGCCGTTCAGCGGGATCGGAACAGTCAGGACATCGCGTGGGCTGTCCGGCATGACCAGTTCCGCATGCATTGATGCGATGCCGTATGGCTGTGCCACGTGATAGGGCAGGCGGGTGCGCCATTCACCTTCATGGCTGCCCGGATCCTTGCCCCATGCGATCTCTGGCGCGGGGTTGGGTGTGACGTTCAGTGTCCATTGCCCCAGCGTGCGCCCGCGACCGCGCAGGCGCAGCGTGCCGCTGGCCAGAAGGGTGGCCTGTGCATTCCAGCTGGCATTGCCCAGGGCGCGAAAATCATGCGGGCCGATGGCGGGCTGCGGTCCGCTGGCATGCATGCGCAGGGCGGGACGGCCATTCAGCCCGTTCAGCGTGATGGCCAGCTGCGCGCCAGCGGGAACGGTCGCACTGGTATGCGTCGCATCAAGGAAGACCGGCGCGCCGGGCGCATAGTCGGGCATGGTGATCCATGCATTGATCTGTGGGGCAGGGGTATCGGCATCATCCATGCCGGGCAGGAACGCCGCCGTTACCCGGCTTGCGGCATGATTGCCCGTCCACATCATGCCACCCGCCAGCAGCACGGCAAGGACCGGTGTGGCCGCCCACCATGTAGCGCCCTTCAGGCGGGGGTGCGGCCACCCGCCCCGCAGGCGGCCCAGCGCCGCCGCGGTGCGGTGCAGGTGGGCCTGCCACAGATAGGTGATTTCAGGCGTGGGGGCATTGGCGGGCCGGTCATGCAGCGTGCGCAGCGGCTGCCCGGTCAGGCCTGACGCCTGTTCCACCCGGCGGTCGGTTTCGGATGCGGTGGGGGCATGGATGCCACGCCACTGCCGCCATGTGGCATAGGCCGTTCCACCCGCAATGCCGGCCAGAAGGACGGCATGCAGGCTGTCGGGCATATACTGGGGCAGGCGCACAAGCCCCAGCAGTGCAATACCCATGGTCGCGTCAGCCGTAGGGAGCATGAGCGGCCACAGCTGTTCCACCCATAGGGCGCGACGCGCCTGCTGGCGTGCGCGGGCCAGGCGTTGCGGCAGGCTGCCGCCGGGCTGGGGAATGTCCTGCCCGGCTGTCATAGGCCTCCGCCAGCGGGGAGAAGGGTATTCTCCACCCAGTCGGGAATGCGGTCGGCAGTCCACAGGTCTTCAACCTGCTGGCGTTCGCGGATGACGGACCAGCGCGCACCGTCCACCATGACCTGCGCCGCAAGCGGACGGGCGTTGTAGGTGGAACTCATGACCATGCCATAGGCCCCGCAATCCAGCAGCGCCAGACGCGCCCCCGCCTCCATATGCGGCAGGGTGCGGTCATGGCCGAAGGTATCGCCGCTTTCACAGACCGGCCCCACCACATGCACCTGTTCCGTGGGGGCGGCAGCGATTCCGGCGGAAAGCGGAATGATGCCATGCCACGCGTCATACAGGCTGGGGCGCATGAGGTCATTCATCGCGGCATCCAGCACAAGGAACGGCGGCATGCCATCATATCCCTGCTTGCGCAGGATCACGGTGGACAGCAGCACACCGGCGGGACCGGCCAGCCAGCGTCCCGGCTCAACAGCCAGCCGCGTACCCAGATCACCCAGTTCCGCATGAATGGCGGCGGCAAGGGCTTCGGGTGCGCCTTCGGTTTCATCACGGTAGGAAATACCCAGTCCCCCGCCGCAATCCAGTGCCTCGACCGCCAGTCCACGCGCGCGGATGGCCCGCACAAGGTCGGCAAGTCTGGCATAGGCGGTACGGTAGGGCTGCATGCGTACGATCTGGCTGCCGATATGCATTGCCAGCCCGACGGGCCGGATACCCGGTAAAGTGGCGGCGCGGGCATAAAGTTCAACCGCGCGGTCATAGGGAATGCCGAATTTGTTGGTGGCGAGGCCGGTAGTGATCTTGGCATGGGTGCCGGCATCGACGTCGGGATTGATGCGCAGGGCGATGCGCGCCTCCAGCCCTTCGGCTTCCGCTACGGCGGAGAGGAGTTCAAGTTCCTCCGCGCTTTCGACATTGATCTGCGCAATGCCCGCCTGCAGGGCGAGGCGCATTTCCTCAAGGCTCTTGCCGACGCCGGAAAAGACGATCTTTTCCGCCGGGATGCCCGCCATCATGGCGCGACGCAGTTCGCCGCCACTGACCACGTCCGCCCCGGCCCCTTCGGCCGCCAGCACGCGCAGTACCGCCAGATGGTCATTGGCCTTGACGGCGAAGTGAATGGAAACCGGCCGGTCTGTTGCGGCAAGGGCCGTGGCAAGCCTGCGGTAGCGTGCGCGCAGCGTGCCGGCACTTATGACCCATGTGGGCGTGCCAAGCGCGTCGGCAATGGCGTTAAGGGGCACGTCTTCCAGCACAAGTCCGTCCATGGCATGCATGGATAGCGCCGGACGGACCGCCAGAAGGGCGGCAACGGATGGATCCTGTCCGGGACAGGTAGGGGAAGCATCAGCCATGATGTGCGCACGATACCGCCTTGCCCCGTCGCTTCCAAGGTGCTTGACGCAGGAAAGAACAGGAAGGACAGACCGGTATGAACAATGACCCCCTGGTTCAGGCTGCCATTGACGTGCGCCTGCGGGCATATGCGCCGTATTCACGCTTTCAGGTCGGCGCGGCGGTAGAGATGGCGGATGGCCGGATATTCGCCGGATGCAATGTTGAAAACGCGGCCTATCCCGAGGGCACCTGCGCCGAAGCCGGGGCCATCGCCGCCATGGTGGCGCAGGGTGGGCGCCAGATCCATCGCATCGTGGTATGCGGGGGCACGGATGCCCCATGCACGCCATGTGGGGGATGCAGGCAGAAAATCAGGGAATTCGCCCCCCCTGAAACGCCTGTCACCATGGTTTCAGCCGGGGGGACGGTCCTGCTGGTCCGCACGCTGGCGGACCTGCTGCCCGACAGTTTCGGGCCGGACAGTCTGACCCGTCAGCGATCGGGGCTGGGATAGGTCGTGTAATAGGCCCGGGAATTGGAAGGCTGGCGTGGGGAGCCAATGCGGCCGCATGCCCCCAGCGAGGAAGCGATGACCAGGCCCGCCAGCGTCAGCAGCATGATGGCGCGCCCGCGCCGGGAAGGGTGAATGTTCATTTGCCGCTTTCTCCTGTCCCCAGCGTATCCAGCCAGCGCGCGGCCTGCGCGCGTACGTTCTTCGCCGCCGTGCCGCCGTGGCTGGTGCGCGAGGCGATGGAGGAATCGACATCCAGCACCGTGAAGATGTCGGCGGTGATGCCCGGCTCCTCCGCCTGCATGTCCTCCAGCGTCAGGTCGGCCAGACCCACGCCCTTCGCCTCTGCCTTGCCAACCAGGCGGCCGGTGACATGGTGGGCGGTGCGGAAGGGGACCTTCAGCACCCGCACCAGCCAGTCCGC
Source organism: Komagataeibacter sp. FXV3 (assembly GCF_015155755.1). GTDB lineage: Bacteria > Pseudomonadota > Alphaproteobacteria > Acetobacterales > Acetobacteraceae > Komagataeibacter. Next base: position 20,914 of record NZ_VWPI01000001.1, read on the forward strand.
AAGGTCGGTGGCGGTGGAAAAACCGGACCCGGCATAGGCGCGCATCTGCCCCGCATTGACGCTGAGGTCGCGGATCATGCCATCCATCGCCGCAAGGCTGAGTGCCGCGGCATCGGTCGCGGCGAATACGGGTTCCTTGTCTTCCTGCATGTCCTTGGCATAGGCCAGCGGCAGTCCCTTCATTACCGTCAGCAGCCCCACCAGCGCGCCGGTAATGCGGCCGCCCTTGGCGCGGACCAGTTCGGCCGCGTCCGGGTTGCGCTTCTGCGGCATGATGGACGAACCGGTGGTGAACGCATCAGACAGGCGGATGAAGGAGAAGGGGGCTGAACACCAGATCACGATCTCTTCCGCCAGCCGTGACAGATGGACGGCCATGATGGACAGCGCGGACAGGTATTCCAGCGCGAAATCACGGTCCGACACGGCATCGAGCGAATTGGCGGTGGGGCGGTCGAAGCCCAGCGCTCCTGCCGTCATGTCCCGGTCGATGGGAAAGGACGTGCCCGCAAGTGCGGCCGACCCCAGCGGCGATTCATTGAGCCTGCGCCGCGCATCCGCCAGCCTGCCCCGGTCACGGGACAGCATTTCCACATAGGCCATCAGGTGGTGCCCAAATGTCACGGGCTGCGCGGTCTGCAGATGGGTGAAGCCCGGCATGGGGGTATCGGCATGCTCCGCCGCCCGCCGCGCCAGCGCGCGCATGAGGGACGCCGCCTGCTGGTCCAGTCCGTCGATCGCGTCACGCACCCACAGGCGGAAATCGGTCGCCACCTGGTCATTGCGCGACCGTGCGGTGTGCAGGCGCTTGCCTGCCTCGCCAATCCGGTCGGACAGGCGGGCTTCGATATTCATGTGAATATCTTCAAGTGCGGTGCTGAATTCAAAGGTGCCAGCCGCGATTTCCTGCCCGATCTGGTCCAGCCCATCGGTAATGGCGCGGGCATCCGCGTCGGAAATGATGCCGGTTTTCGCCAGCATGGCGGCATGGGCCTTCGACCCCGCGATATCCTGCCGCCACAGGGCCTTGTCAAAACCGATCGAGGCATTGATGTCCTGCATGATCGCCGCCGGCCCCCCGGCAAAGCGTCCGCCCCATTGTGCGTTCGCCTTCTGCGCGTCCTGATCCGTCAGCGTTTTTGCGTTCCCCGGCATCCTGTGTTCCAGCTACCCCAAGTGTGAAAAGGATTGTGTCTGATACGTCGTGGCATAATGCCATCACATGCCGCGCACCCTACCCATCTGCCGCTGCAGATACAATCGTTCCCGTGCCCCTGCGGCCGCCATATGGCGGGTTATGCGGAGGGTCTTTTACTCAGGCAGCGGGATCTGTAATATCGGGTGCAACCCGCCCATGGCACAGGATGTCCCGCACAATGCAGCATACAGCCCTTGCGCAGGAGCCGTTACGGTTGCTGACGCAGGATGATCCGGCTCCCTTCATCCAGCACGGCAGGTCCGCGCTGGATGGCGTCATGCCGCCGCCCGGCCTGCCATTCGTGCTGGTCAGCGACCATGCGGGCCGCAGCCTGCCCTCCACGCTGGGGGACATGGGGGTCAGTGCCGCCGATCATGCCCGCCATATCGCCTGTGACCTGGGCATGGCCGAAACCGGGCGGATGCTGGCGCGAAACCTGGACTGCGTGCTGATTGAACAGGCCTATTCCCGGCTGGTGATCGATTGCAACCGTGCACCGGGGCACCCGACTTCCATTGTGCGCGAAAGTGACGGGACGCGCGTTCCGGCCAATATCGACATCACGGCGGCGGAAGAAGGCAGGCGGGTGGAGGAAATCTTCCTGCCCTACCATGACCGGATCAGCCGGGAAATCTCGACACGGCTTGAGGCCGGGCTGCCTGTCGTGCTGGTATCCCTGCACAGCTTTACCGACCGTATGAACGGCATGGTCCGGCCATGGCATACGGGCGTTCTGCATAACCGCAACCCCGCTTTCGGCCTGCGGGTGCGTGACCTGCTGGCGACCGAAGACGGGCTGGTGGTCGGCAGCAACGAACCCTATGCCCTGACGGATGTCAGTGACTATACCGTGCCTGTCCATGCCGAAGGACGCGGCGTGCCCTATCTGGAAATCGAGATACGTCAGGACCTGATTGCAACGGAACAGGGGCAGGCGGAATGGGCCGGAAGGCTTGCGCGCGTCCTGCCACAGGCATGGGAAGATTTCAGGCACTAGCGGTCCCCGTACACGCCTGACAAACACACCGCATCTGATGGATTGAAGACAATGGAACGCAGGCCACGCATTGACGGCCATACCCTGCTGGCCGGGGTGATCGGCTGGCCGGTGGCGCATTCGCGCTCGCCGCTCATGCATAATTTCTGGCTGGAACAGCGCGGGATCAACGGGGCGTATGTGCCCCTGCCGGTGGCGCCGGGTTCGTTTGATGTCGCGGTCCGGGGCCTTCAGGCAGCGGGTTTCCGTGGCGTAAACGTGACCATTCCGCATAAGGAATCGGCCTACCGGATTGTGGAGGAACACGGCCGGCTGGACCGTTCGGCACGGCGTTCGGGGTCAGTCAACACGCTGGTCTTTGCACCCGATGGGCAGATCGAGGGCTATTCCACCGATGGCGATGGATTCGTGGCCAATGTGGAAGCGCATGGAATCCCTGTCACAGGTGGCCGTGCCCTGCTGCTGGGGGCCGGTGGGGCAGCGCGCGCCATCGCCGCAAGCCTGCTGGACCGCGGGGTTTCTGTCGTGGTGGCCAACCGCACCCGTGCACGGGCCGATGCGCTGGCCGCGTCCCTGTCGGGTATCACGGTCGTTGACTGGGCGGATGCGGGCAGCGTGCTGCCGTCGTGCCAGTTTCTGGTCAATACCACCTCCATCGGCATGGATGGGGGAGCGTATGCCGCTTTCCCGCTGGATCTGGCGCGGGCGGATTCCGGTCTGGCCGTGTGCGACATTGTCTATGTGCCGCGCCAGACCGGATTGCTCAGGCATGCCGCCAGCCATGGGCTGCGCACGGTCGATGGCCTGGGCATGCTGATCCATCAGGCCGGGCTGGGATTTGAAAAATGGTTTGGGGCAACCCCGGATATCGGCCCTGCGGTCGAGGCCCTGCTTGATGCGGACCTGCATCGCGCGCATGCCGACTGAACGGGGTTTTCCATGCGCATACTGGGACTGACCGGCGGGATCGGCATGGGCAAGTCCACGACGGCGGCCCTGCTGCAGCGCGCGGGCATACGGCTGTTCGATGCCGACGCCACCGTCGCGGCCCTGCAGGGGCCGCATGGGGCCGCGCTGCCCGCCATCGGGCGGCTGGTTCCCGGTTCGGTGCGTGATGGCGTACTGGATCGCGCGGTGTTGCGGCAGGCGGCACTGTCCAACCCCACCATCATGCAGGGGCTGGAGGCAATCATCCACCCACTGGTGCGTCAGGCGCGCGAGCGTTTCGTGCAGCGTGCCCGGCGTGACGGGTGCCGGTGGGTCGTGCTGGATATCCCGCTTCTGTTTGAAACCGGGGCGCAGCGCATATGCGACCGGGTGGTGGTGGTCAGTGCGCCCGCGTCCATGCAGCGCCAGCGCGTGTTGCGACGTGGGCGGATGACACCGGCCCAGATCGATGCCGTCATTGCCCGGCAGATGCCCGATGCCGTAAGGCGGCGACGGGCCGATGTGATTATCGAAACCGGCCTGTCACGCCATGAAACAGTGCGACAGGTCAGGCGTTTGCTGCATGCAATGCGCGCGGGAAGTCCAGCCGCATGGGCTGCGGCCAGGGGAAAAGCTGCATGAAACGCACCATCCTGTTTGATACGGAAACCACTGGCCTTGATCCGCTGAAGGGGGACCGCGTCATTGAAATCGCAGCCCTTGAACTGGTTGGTGACCTGCCCACCGGGCGCAGTTTCCGTGTCCTGATCGACCCTGAGCGCGATGTACCCGAAGAGGCGTCGCGCGTGCATGGATTTACCCGCGCGGATCTGGAAGGAAAGCCGAAATTCGCGCAGGTTGCCCCTGAATTCCTTGAATTCATCGGCAATGATCCCCTGATCGCGCATAATGCCCGTTTCGATTTCGGCTTCCTGAACGCGGAACTGGCGCGTGCGCGGTTGCCCGAACTGGATATGGGGCGCATGGTCGATACGCTGGATATGGCGCGTGAGCGTTTTCCCGGCATGCCCAACAGCCTTGATGCGCTGTGCCGCCGTTTTTCCATCGACCTGTCAGAACGCACGACCCATAACGCGCTGCTGGACTGTCGGCTGCTGGCCGCGGTCTATCTGGAACTGACCGGGGGCAGGCAGCGCGGGCTGAGCCTGTCGGTGGATGAAGGTGGCGGCGGCATCGCAACCTATACCTATGTGCGGCCAGCCGGGCATGTCAGTGTACGCGTCAGGCCCGATGCGGCGGAACTGGAAGCCCATCAGGGCTTTGTCAGCCGCCTGTCCGACCCGTTGTGGCTGGGCTGAATGGGCGGTATGTAACAAAGGGAGTGGTCCCGGTGGTACGTTTGGGCTAGTCTGTTTTCATTAGCCGTACCTGATTGTATTGAACAGGAAGAGAGCATTGTCCACGGACGAGATTGTCGATCCCACGATTGCCCCTTCCGACCAGTTCCGGCGCTTCCTTTATCATATCGGCATTCCCGTGGCCGGTGTGGTTTCGGTCATCGCCGTCATCGCCGGGGTGGGGTGGCATTCCTACCGGACCGTCCGGACCGGTGCGCTGACCCTGACGCATGACCTGCTGGTCAGCCAGCAGGATTATGTCGCCAAGGAAGTCAGTTCCTTCCTCATGCCCGCCTCCGCCGGGGCGATCGTGGCCCGCGACATGCTCGAACATGGCGCGCCAGCGGTCGAGCAGAAGATCTTCAACGGCTACAGCAGCACCATGATGCGGAATGTTCCGCAGATCCAGTCCTTCTACATTGCCGACAGCGATGGCAATTTCAGTACGCTGGAACATGGGGAAAAGCCGGGTCAGACCGCGCTGACCACCCTGCATGACGTGGGAACGCCCAAGGCCATTTTCACACATGAACTGCGTGACGATAATGGCAAGCTGCTCAAACAGTGGCAGACCCCGGCGGGTACGTATGACCCCCGTGGGCATGGATGGTTTGCCGATACGGTCAAGGCCGGACAGGAAGTCTGGACCCGTCCCTACATGGTGGAGGTGACCAAGCAGGTCACCATCACGGCGGCGGTGCCGTACAAGGGCAGTGATGACAAGACGTATGTCTATGCCATCAACATGTCCCTCAACCATCTCAACAATTTTCTCAATTCGCTGAAAATTGGTGAAAGCGGCACCGCAATCCTGCTGGATCAGGACGAACATGTCGTTGCCGGCCACGGCATGCAGGAAACGCAGGCCAAGGCGCATGGCGACCCGTCCAGGATGACGCTGGACCCGGAAAAATTCCCGGTCATGACCAAGGCATTCGATGAATATCGCGTTCATGGCTACGGCGCGCGTACCGTCACCGTGAAGGGACGGCGGTATGTGACCATCACCGCCAACCTGCCGGTGGGCAAGGATAGCTGGGTGCTGTTGATGGTCGCGCCCGAAGACGATTTTTCGCGCTTCGCCATGGCGGATGGACGGCAGAACCTGCTGTTTTTCGTTCTGGTCGTGGTCATGGCGCTGGGCTTTGGGCTGCTGCTGTTCCTGCAGGCGCGACGCGGGGACCGCCTGCGCAACCAGATTTCCCAGACGCGGGCCGTCGCCAATTACGAAAGCCATGCCCTGCAGTCGGTCGCGACCTATCCCGATCTGTTCAATCCGGAAGACAACGCCCTTGTTCTGACCGAGACGCTGGCTGACCAGTCCCATGCCCGCCGGGCGGCGATATGGCGGATCCTGCACGACGGGCATACGCTCATGTGCATCGATTCCTATGACCGGCAGCAGGATGTGCATTCCGGTGGGTTCGAGATGTCCACAACGGACCTCAAGAGCTTTTTTGACGCCGTTTCCCATGGTGACGCACTGGTCGTCACCGATGCCTCCACCGATGACCGCACCACGGCGTTCTACCGTGTGTATATGCGTGCCTTTGGCAGTAAATCCCTGTTCTGCAATCCGATTCTGGGCAGTAGCGGCCCGGTTGGCGTCATCACGCTGGAAGATGCGCCACGGGCGGAAATGGTCTATCATTTCGTGGACATGATCGCCGGTGTTGCGGCGGCCCGCTTCTCCGCCCAGCATTATACGGCCGTGGCTGCGGCACGGGAGGAACTGGAATCGGAGCCTCCCCAGGGCAGCGAGGGACCCGAAGATACCAGCCAGGGCTTCCTGCTGGCCCCCGGCGCGCTGTCCATCAACGGACAGCCAAGCGCAACGGACCTGAGCCAGTTGGAAGGGTTCTACCCTGCCGTTACCATCATGGTCATCAGCCTGTCCGACATGATCATGACGGCCCAGAATGACCCTGCAGCCAACATCAAGCTGATTGATGATATGGCGATCGCGCTGCAGGATATCGCCCATCAATGCGGGCTGTATTCCATCCGCATGCTTGGCCATCGCGTCGTGTGTATTGCCGGGTGTTCGCGCACGCCGGACAAGACGGCGGTGTTCCACATGGCGAATGCGGCGCTCATGATGCGTGAAAACGTGCTGGCCATGCTGTCCAAGGCGGATCTGGATCCGGTTTTCCGCATTGGCATTGATGTCGGCCCGGTATTTGGCGGCATGCTGGGCAAGAACCCGCAGGCGTTCAACCTGTGGGGCGATGCCATGGGCATGGCCGAGATGATGGCGCAGGGCGCGCCGGATGTCGGCACGATCCAGGTATCGGAAAATGTCTATCAACGCCTGCGTCAGTACTTCCTGTTCCGCGAACGTGGCCGGTTCTTCATTCCCGGCATGGGGCTGACGCGCACCTATGTGCTGGCCGGACGGCGATGACCGATACGCCAACACCTGCCCCTGAACACGTGGCGCCGCAGGCCGACCCCATGGCCGGTCCCCAGCCGGACAATGGCGGTCGCCTGGTGCACCTGGTACGGCGTTTTGCGCCGTGGCTTGCGGCACTTGGGCGACTGACGCGGCATCAGGTCCGTTTTGCCCTGCTGGTGATTGGTGCCGGATGGGGGGCGATACGCGAAAGCATGCGCCCCAATTCATGGCGCAGGCCGGTTATCTATGAATTCCGCGCAACCCTGCGGCAGGTGGTCAGTGGCGGTTTCCTGAGTATCGTGATCACCGCGACGCTGACGGGCCTGATGGTGGTGTCACAGGCCGCGTACTGGCTGGGTTACGCCGGTATGGCGCAGATGACGGGGTCAATCCTTGTTTCCGTGCTGGTGCGTGAAATCTCGCCCATCCTGGTCGGTATCATCATCATGGGGCGCAGCGGCATGCTGTCGCTGACCGAAATCGGCATGATGGTACTTGGTGGGGAAGTGCGTGCACTGCAGGCGCGCGGCATTGATCCGTTCCTGGCGCTGGTCATGCCGCGTACGTTCGCCTTTACCCTGGGTGGCTTTACGCTGGGCATGATCTTTGCCGTCGTATCGCTGCTGATGGGGTTTGTGGTCGCGCATTCCACGGGGGCCATCACGTCTTCGGTCTGGACATTCTTTTTCAATGTCCTTGGTGCGATGACCACATGGGATTACCTGATCATTCCACTGAAATTCGTGCTGGTCGGTTTCTTTGTCGGGCTGGGGGCCTGTGTTTCGGGCCTGACCGTCAGCAGCAACGACACGATGGCCACCATCATGCCACGTGGCTTCGCACGTGGGATCATGCTGGTGCTGGTGGTCAATATCCTCTTCATGCTGGATTTCTGACATGACAGCCAACGCACCCCTGCTGGAACTGCGTAACGTCGTGCCGTCGTTCGAGGAAACCGGCCTCATGCCCGCGCCCTACAACCTGCGCATCATGCCCGGTGAATGCGCGGTGGTTGATTGCCGTGACTTTGAACGGGCTGCGATGTTTGCCGACCTGTGTTCCGGCATGGTGTCCCTGACGCAGGGTACTATCAGGTTCATGGGGCTGGACTGGGCTGCGCTGCGCGACCGGCAGCTCAATGCGCTGCGGGGGCGGATTGGCCGCATTTCGCGCAGCAGCAGCTGGCTCAACCTGTTTGGCACGCATCTCAACATCATGCTGCCGCACCTGTACCATACCACGGACCCGTTTGATAACGTGGTCCTGCGTGCCACTGAACTGGGGAACCGGTTTGGTTTTCCCGGCCTGCCAACATCCGCGCCCGACCGGCTGTCGGGCGCGGATCTGGCGCGGGCGGCCTGTGTGCGCGCGTTTATGGGGCGGCCGGATCTGCTGGTGCTGGAGGATATATCCGACACGCTGCCAGAGGAGAATATCCTGCCGTTTTTTGAAATGATGACCACGGCGCGGGATCGTGGCTGTGGCGTGTTATGGTTCGTCCGTTCCGCGGCGGCGTGGCATGAGTATCGCAAGGCGGTGAATATCCACATGCGCCTTCTTGACGAAGGTCTTTTTCCCATGCGGGTGGTGTAATGGTCCAGAAACAACAGTCAGACGGAATCCGGCAGCTTGTGCGTGTCCGTTACGCCGATGAATGGGTGGGGATCCTTGTCCTTGTGGCCCTTGTCATCCTGCTTGGCGCGGTGATCGAGGCAGGCGTGCTGCGTGACTGGCTGACGCCTGCGGGCAGGTTGCGGATCGTGCTGCCGGAAAACGGGGTCAGCGGCCTGTCCGTTGGTGACGACCTGGAGGTCATGGGCATCCATGCGGGCACCGTGCGGCGTGTGCGGATCAATCCATCGGGGGGCATGTACGCCATTGCCGAAATCGATCCCGACATCGAACCCTATATCCGTCGTGACAGCACGGCCATCATCCGCAAGCGTTTCGTGGTGGCTGGTGCCAGCTACATCGACATCTCACGCGGGACGGCGGAAAAGCTGGACTGGAGCTATGCGGTGCTGAGCGCCACAAACGCCCCCAACCCGGCTGACACCATTACCCAGACCTTCAGTGACATCCGTGATCGTGTCATTCCGGTTCTGGACAATGCCCAGCACATGATGGCGACGCTGGATGCCACCATTACGGACATGCATGCAGGCAAGGGCTCCATCGGGCGTCTCATGACCAATGATGACCTGATCCGGCAGGCTGAACAGATGATCACCAGCCTTAATGCCACCGTTTCACAGCTGACACCGATCGAAAAACAGCTTGCGGGTGTCATGGACAAGGCGAGTGCAAGCATGACCAACGTGCAGAAGGCCACGGGTGACCTGAGCAACGCGACACCGGCCATCACCCATAACCTGCAGGATGCCAGCCAGCAGCTGCCGGTACTTCTGGTGCAGGCGCAGACAACCGCTACCAGCCTGCAGAAGCTGGTCGATCAGATGCGCGGACTGTGGATACTGGGCGGTAATGGCAACAAGGCGGCAAAGCATGCCCATGCCCGCCTCCCGGCGCAGAAGGTGCAGCCATGAGCATGAAAAAGGAACACGTGGCCCTTGGCGTTGCCCTTGCGCTGGCGGGATGTGGCGGCGGGGGGCAGGCGGTTACCCAGCCGGGTGACACCACCCTGTCGCAGGACATGGATACCGCGAAGGATGCCGTGGGGCTTGAACGCCTCTCAGTGGCGGAACAGCAGTACCGGGCCGCAGGTCAGCGTGCCATCGCGCGCGATGATGTCACGGCCATCGGCGATGCGGGTTACAACCTGGCGACGGTGCAACTGGACGAGGGCAAGTCGCAGGATGCGCTGTCCACAGTGACCGCGACGCGTTCGGCCCTGGCGATGCGCGGCCAGACGGGAGATGATGCCGGTCTGGATCTGGTTCAGGCGGGCGCGCTGCACCGGCTGGGCCAGGATACCGAAGCCGCTGCTGCCGCATCACGCGCTGCAGGCGCGCAGGACACCGATATTGTCGAGAAAGCCCAGCTGATCCGCGGCCTGATTGCCGATGACAGCGGGGATCAGGCTACACTGGCCTCCGTTGATGCCTATTTTGCCAACCTGACCGGAAAGCTGCCGGATGGCTGGACGGCAGATGCAAAGGAAATTGCCGCCCGGAACCTGCTGGCCACGGGTGGCAGCACGCAGACCGCCATGCAGGACGCGATGCAGGCGGCGACCATTCGCCAGACGCAGGTGGATTACCGTGACATGGCCCGTGCCCTTGGGGTTGCCGCGCGTGCGGCCGACAAGGCGGGCAATACACAGGTGGCTGCCCAGCTTTACGCCCGTGCCAGCCAGAGCGCGCGACAGGCGGGTGACAAGACCGCCGCCGATCGCTGGGCAAAGCAGGCGGGCACGGCAACGGCCGCAGATCCTTTTGCCCTGCCCGTGACTACGACAACGGTAAAGAAAAAGTAGGGGTCATTTACCCGGCAGGCGCATCCGTTGCGTGTATCGGTTAATTAGTCAAAAGCTTCAAAAAAATGCCGCCTTTTTTGAAAAAAGGCGGCACCCAAAAGCGTTTATTCTTTCCCCGACAGATTGTTGAGGTCCGGTTATCCAGCCTGCAACCGCGTATGCTGGGCCAGAAGTCGGGTGCTGGCGCCATTCAGGCCGATCAGTTGCACGTCCATGCCCTGTGCCTCCATCTTGCCAATCAGTTCTTCCAGCATGCCGGCCGCCGTCATGTCCCATATATGGGCATGGGTCAGGTCGATCGTGACATGGCGGGCCGTATCATGCAGATCGAACGCATCGGCAAAACCGTCGGATGAGGCAAAGAAGACCTGCCCGTTCACGATATAGGTCCGTGTCTGGCCATCAGCCGAAAGCGTATTGCTGACCGACAGCATGCTGGAAACCTGAAACGCGAAGAACAGTCCGTTCAGCAGTACGCCCACGGCAACACCTGCTGCAAGATCATGCGTGCCCACGACAACCGCCACCGTCGCCAGCATGATGACACTGGTCGTGCGCGGATGATGGACAAGGTCACGCAGCGACGACCATGAAAACGTACTGGCCGAAACCATGATCATGATTGCCACAAGGGCCGCCACCGGCACCTGCGCCACCCATGGGCGCAGCGCCACCATAAGCAGCAGCAGGAAGGCACCCGCCACGAACGTGGACAGTCGCCCCCGTCCGCCATAGCGCAGGTTGCCCACCGTCTGTCCGATCATGCCGCAGCCCGCGATCCCGCCAAACAGGCCGACCGCGATATTGGCAATGCCCAGCCCCATGCATTCCTGCCGCTTGCTGCTGTGGGTTTCCGTCAGGTCATCCACCACGCGGGCCGTCATCATGGATTCCAGCACGCCCACGCTGGCCATGGCCAGCGCATAGGGGGCGATGATGTTGAATGTATCAAGCGAGAACGGCACGGCGGGCCAGACCAGATGCGGCAGGCTGTCGGGCAGGCGACCAAGGTCGGCCACCGTATGCAACGGCATGGGGCACAGGATCGACACCACGGTCAGCACAACAATGCAGATCAGGGGCGACGGGATGGCGGAAAAAAGCCGGGGCAGGGTATAGATGATCACCAGCCCCAGCGCGATCATGGCATAGGTATGCCATGTCACATGCAGCATATGCGGGACCTGCGCCGAAAAGATCAGGATGGCCAGCGCATTGACGAAGCCGGTCCGCACCGGACGCGAGACATAGCGCATCAGCACATGCAGGCGCAGGATGCCGAACACCACCTGCAACACCCCGCACAGCAGGGTCGCGGCCAGAAGGTACTGCACCCCATGGGCGCGCACCAGGGCGGCGGCAACCAGTGCGACCGACCCGGCCGCCCCGGATATCATGCCCGGCCTGCCGCCGGTAAAGGCAATCACCACGCTTATGACAAAGGACGCATAAAGTCCGACGGCGGGATCGACCCCCGCGACAAAGGAAAATGCAATGACTTCGGGAATCAGCGCAAACGTGCCGACCATGCCGGCCAGTGTGTCACGTGTGATGTTGCCGAACCATTCCTGACGGTAACGGGCGAGTGCAGACATGAAAAAGACGGGGCCTTTCGGGGCAGAAGGGTAATCAGGTATCGGAAATGGTCGTATCTGCCCGCCGCCACCAGCACTGCGGGGCGGGACGGGGCTGAGGCAGGACCGCTAGCGGGTCGCCACTGTAACGGACCGTGTTGGTGGGTGTTTCCTCGATTTCGATGCTGGCACAGGCCAGTACCCCGCCATCGGCGGCAAGAAAGGCGTTCAGCTTGGCCATGAGCAGGCAGGCCAGCAGTTCGGTCGTGGGATCGCCGGGTGTGACCAGTATGCGCCGCGCACGCCGTGGCTCGTTCCGGGCAAACCACGCAAGCAGCGGATCGTCTTCCGCCAGTTGCAGGGCATGATCGACATGGTTGTCGATAAAGCCATGCCAGACACCCTTTGCCCGCTGGAAGGGCATGACCATGTTGGTGTGGCCATCCAGTGCCGTGGGGTTCGTGGCGCGCAGGTGGGCGCGGATATATTCGTTATGGCCATGGGGCAGGGCGCAGCGTTCGCTCTCGCCCGCCAGCAGCCGGTGCGCCATGGAAAAGCGCCGGGTGAAAACCAGTTCAAACATGCTGGCGTGCCGCTACGTACTGCGCCCATCCCGCCTTGCGCAACTGGCAGGCGGGGCAGGTGCCGCAGCCATGTCCCCATGCATGCAGGGTGCCGCGTGTACCCATGTAGCAGCTATGGCTTTCGCGGTTGATCAGGCGGACAAGCGTGTCCCCACCCAACTGGTGGGCCAGTTCCCATGTCTGCGCCTTGTCGATCCACATCAATGGCGTGTGCAGCACGTAATGGGCATCCATGCCGAGGTTGAGCGTCACCTGCAGGGACTTGATCGTATCATCGCGGCAGTCAGGGTAGCCGGAATAATCCGTCTCGCACACGCCGGTCACGATATGGCGGATGTTGCGCCGCGCGGCCAGGGCTGCTGCAAAGGTCAGGAAAATCAGGTTGCGACCGGGCACGAATGTGTTGGGCAGGCCGTTTTCATTCATCGTGATTTCGGCTTCACGCGTCAGCGCCGTGTCCGATACCGTGCCAAGGGCGGCAAGGTCGAGCGTATGGTCCGCGCCCAGACGCTGGGCCCACAGGGCGTTTTCCGTAGCCATCCCGTCACGCAGGGTTGCGCGGCATTCCAGTTCAACCGCATGGCGCTGCCCATAATCGAAACCAAGCGTTTCCACCCGGCCAAAACGCGCCAGCGCCCATGCAAGGCAGGTGGCTGAATCCTGACCGCCGGAAAACAGGACCAGGGCAGCTTCGTTTTCAGGATGGGATGGGGGAGGGGGAGCGCGCATGTCAGGGTATCCCGATCAGCTTGTGGGTCTGCAATGACAGCCGCCATTGCGGGTGGTGCATGCAATACGTGACCGCATCGGCAGTGTTGCGGACGCGATTGGCATTGTCCATCGGCTGGAGCCAGAACTGCTGGAAATCAAGCCCGGCCACCTGATCGGGCAGCAGATCCGGCTGCGGATAGACCAGCTTCAGTTCATGTCCATGAGTCTGGACCAGTTCCGCCCCCGCCTTGGGGCTGACGCATATCCAGTCGATCCCGTCCGGCGCGGGCAGGGTGCCGTTGGTTTCCACCGCGATTTCAAAGCCGTGCGCATGAATTGCGGTCACCAGCGCATCATCCAGCTGCAACAGGGGTTCACCGCCGGTAAAGACGACAAAGGCAGCTTTTCTGTCTGGGCCCGGCCACTGGGCCGCAATGGCGTCGGCCAACTGCTCCGCATCAACAAAGCGACCGCCACCGGGGCCATCGGTGCCGATGAAATCCGTATCACAGAACCGGCAGGTGGCCCGGTCACGGTCGCGTTCCAGCCCCGACCACAGGTTGCACCCCGCAAACCGGCAGAATACCGCCGTACGGCCTGCCTGCGCGCCCTCACCCTGCAGGGTGGGGAAGATTTCCTTTACGGTATAGGACATGTTCCAGATTTCGTAATGCACGCGGCCGGAAAGGGCACCACGCGTGGGAACTGCCCCAGCCGGTCCCGCGCCCGGCTGCGTCGGGTTCAGCCCTGTTTGTGTGATGTATGCATGCCCAGCCGGTCAAGCAACTGCCGGTCACGCAGCGCTGCCGGATTGGGCGTGGTCAGCAGGCGTTCGCCATAGAAAATGGAATTGGCGCCAGCAAGGAAGCACAGCGTCTGGGCTTCATCGCTCATGTCCTCGCGGCCCGCGGCAAGACGCACGCGGCTGGCGGGCATGGTGATGCGGGCGGCGGCAATGGTGCGCACGAATTCGATCGGGTCAACAGCTGCGGCCCTGTCAGCCAGCGGGGTGCCTTCCACGCGCACCAGCATGTTGATCGGCACGCTTTCAGGGTGGCGGGGCAGGCTGGCCAGCGTCGCGATCATGCCCGCGCGGTCCGTGGTGTCCTCTCCCATGCCGACAATGCCGCCACAGCAGACATTGATCCCGGCATCGCGCACGTTTTCCAGCGTATCCAGCCGGTCCTGGAATGTGCGGGTGGAAATGATGTCGCCATAATATTCGGGCGATGTATCAATGTTGTGGTTGTAGTAATCCAGCCCTGCATCCTTGAGCTTATGCGCCTGATGGTTGTCGAGCATGCCCAGCGTCACACAGCTTTCCAGCCCCAGCGCCTTCACGCCCTCGACCATGGCGCACACGGTCTCCAGGTCATGTTCCTTGGGGCTGCGCCACGCGGCCCCCATGCAGAAGCGCGCGGCACCCGCGGCCTTGGCGGCGCGGGCTTCCTTCAGCACTTCTTCAACCGCCATAAGGCGGCTGGCCTGCACGCCGCCATCTTCATGCCTGGCGCTCTGCGGGCAATAGGCGCAGTCCTCGGGGCAACCGCCGGTCTTGATCGACAGCAGGGTGGAAATCTGCATTTCCGTGGGATCGAAACGGGCGCGATGCACCGTCTGCGCGCGATAGATCAGATCCGGGAAGGGCAGCGCCATAAGGGCCGCGACTTCGTCACGGGTCCAGTCTGTCCTTATGGGGGGCAGGCTGGTGGCCCCGGCGTGCATGGACAGGGTGTCCGGGCTGCTCCCATCGGGCATCGGTCTGGATCCTCTGGTGTCAGGTGGAAAACGTTCTCGGCTGTGCCATACAAAACCGGCGATGACCACACTTTTATTGTTATGGGGCCATCGCCGGAAGCAGGGATCAGCCCAGCACGCGGGCCAGTGTCGTGCCCAGTTCGGCCGGGCTGGGGGCGACATGGATGCCCGCTTCGCGCAGCGCCTCGATCTTGGCGCTGGCGGTCTCGTGCCCGCCGGTAATCACCGCGCCGGCATGGCCCATGCGGCGCCCCGGCGGCGCTGTTGCGCCTGCGATGAAGCCCACTACCGGCTTGCGCGTGCCGCTGGCGCGGATCAGTTCGGCGCCATCGATTTCGGAGGTGCCTCCAATTTCACCGATCATGACGATGGAATGCGTGTCCGGGTCGGCGATCATGCGTTCAAGCACATCGGTAAAGTCCATGCCCTTGACCGGATCGCCGCCAATGCCGACGCAGGTGCTCTGTCCCTGTCCGATGGCCGATGTCTGGGCCACCGCTTCATAGGTCAGGGTGCCCGAGCGCGAGACGATGCCCACATGGCCACGGCGGTGGATCGGGCCGGGCATGATGCCGATCTTGCATTCATCAGGCGTGATGATGCCGGGACAGTTCGGGCCGATCAGCAGGCTGTCGGAGCGTTCAAGGGCGGCACGCACGCGCACCATGTCCTGCACCGGGATGCCTTCGGTGATGCACACGATCAGCGGGATGCCGGCGGCGATGGCTTCAAGGATCGCATCCGCAGCACCCGCGGGCGGCACGTAGATGACCGAGGCATCGGCCCCCGTGGCTTCACGCGCCTGTAGGACGGTATCGAATACCGGCAGGCCAAGGTGCAGGCTGCCGCCCTTGCCCGGTGTGACGCCGCCGACCATGCGGGTGCCGTAGGCAATGGCCTGTTCGGTGTGGAAGGTGCCCTGCGCGCCGGTAAAGCCCTGCGTGATCACCTTGGTGGACTGGTTGACAAGAATGGACATTCACTCAGGCTCCCGCATTACGGACGGCGGATACGATCTTGCGGGCGGCGTCGCCCAGATCATCGGCGGGGATGATCGTCAGGCCGGATTCAGCCAGCAGCGCCTTGCCGCGTTCGACATTCGTGCCTGCAAGGCGCACGACCAGCGGCACGCTCAGCCCGGTTTCGTGCGACGCGGCGATGATGGCCTCCGCGATCACGTCGCAGCGCATGATGCCACCGAAGATGTTGACCAGGATGCCGCGCACCTTGGGATCACCGATCAGGATGCGGAAGGCGGCCGCCACCCGTTCCTTGGATGCGCCACCACCGACATCAAGGAAGTTGGCAGGCTCCTCACCTTCCATCTTGATGATGTCCATCGTCGCCATCGCCAGGCCCGCGCCGTTGACCATGCAGCCGATGTTGCCGTCCAGACCGACATAGGCCAGCCCGTATTCGGCGGCTTCGCGCTCACGCGGGTCTTCTTCGTGCACGTCACGCAGCTTTGCCAGTTCGGGATGGCGGAACAGCGCGTTTTCATCAAACGACATCTTGGCGTCCAGCGCCAGCAGGTCGCCCGACCCGGTCACGACCAGCGGGTTGATTTCCACGATCGCGGCATCCAGGCCGGTAAAGGCGTTGTAGGCGGAACGCACGACGTTCTGGAACGCTCTGATCTCGCGCCCCGTCAGGCCAAGGCGTACGGCAAGGTCGCGTGACTGGTAATCACACAGCCCCTTTGCCGGGTCGATATATTCCTTGAGGATGCGTTCAGGCGTGCGGGCCGCCACCTCCTCGATTTCCATACCGCCGTCGGGGGATGCCACAATGACGATCTGGCCCGTGCCGCGATCGACCAGCATGGAACAATACAGCTCACGCGCAATGTCGCAGCCGGATTCGACATATAGCGTGCGCACAAGGCGCCCCATGGGGCCGGTCTGCTTCGTGACCAGCACTTCACCCAGCATGGCGCCTGCTGCATTGCTGACTTCGTCCGTGCTGCGGGCCAGGCGCACGCCGCCCCTGCCTTCGGGCTTCCCCGCGAAATGCCCGGCGCCGCGCCCACCCGCGTGGATCTGTGCCTTGACCACCGTGACCGGCGCGTTCAGGGCACGGGCGGCATCAACGGCTTCCGCGGCGGTGGTGGCGGCACGTCCTTCAGGCACGGGCATGCCGTAGGAGCGCAGAAGCGCCTTTGCCTGATATTCGTGAATATTCATTTGGCGACCCAATCTGTCGTTCTTATTGGCGGTGTCGGGCTACGCCCCTAGCACGATATGGCCCCGGAATGACAGGGGTGGGATGGATGCGGGATTGGCGTAAACATGAAACATGTGTCATGTCGTCTCCAGCAGTGGCACGCGCGGCGCGCCGTCATGGAGAAAATGCAGAAGACAGGTAGCGATGAAACACTGGCGCATTGAACAGATGGACTGGGACCGTTTCGATCCGCGACGTGTGGACCCTGACATTGTCCCGTTGGTCAAGGCTGCATCGGTCGTTGAACGCAACGGCCTGGATTATGCCTGTTACCTGAAGAATGTTTTCGCCGATGATCCTGATTTCAGCAAGGCGGCGGACAACTGGGCGCAGGAGGAGGTGCAGCATGGCGACGCCCTGGGCCGGTGGGCCATGCTGGCGGACCCGTCATGGGATTATATGGCGGCGTTCGATCGGTACCGGCGGTCCTACCGGCTGGACCTGGATGTGGATGCCTCCATCCGCGGGTCGCGCACGGGGGAACTGATCGCGCGCTGCATGGTGGAAACGGGTACCTCCTCATTCTATACCGCACTGGCGGACGCCACGGACGAACCTGTGCTCAAGGCGATATGTCGGCAGGTCGCGGCGGATGAATACCGCCATTTCAAGCTGTTCTATGACCATATGCACCGCTATCTGAAGCGTGAGCACCTGGGGGTATGGCAGCGCACGCGCATCGCCCTGGGGCGGGTGACGGAAAGCGAGGATGACGAACTGGCCTCCGCCTTCCATTCCACCAATGAACCCAGCACCGTGCCCTATGATCACCGGCGCTGCATCGCGGCCTACATGTCGCGCGCGCTGCGCTTTTACCAGCCCCGGCATGCCATGCGGGTGACGGGCATGATCCTCAAGACAATCGGGTGGACACCACACGGGCGGCTGCATGCGCTGATCGCGCGGGGGGTGTATCACCTCCTCATGATGCGGCAGCGCAAATTCGCGCGTGTCATGGCGGCCTGACCGGCATCCACCCACAGACAGGAATGAAGACAGACAGAATGAAGGCTCGGGACATGAAGACGCGGTATCTTGCCCTTGTGGCGGCAGGCTGCCTTGCGCTGGCGGGCGTGGCGCGGGCGGATGCGCCCGCCACCCCCGTCACGGCAGGGACGGATACCCCGCCCGAAGCCCAGATCAGCGATGCCGCCCATGCCGAACGGCTGATCGCATCACAGGTCGGGCTGGTGAATTTCACCTCCCCCGGTTTCCACCGGGGCATGGTGCGGCATATCGTCATGTTCCGATTCCTGCCCGTCATTACCGATGAGCAGCGCGCGGAGGTCGTCCGCCGCTTCATGGCGCTGCGCCAGATCTCCCGGCGCAATGATGGCAGCCCTGTCATCGCCTCCATCGAGACGGGGGCGCAGATGAGTGGCGAAGGACTGGACGAGGGGCTGCAGCAGGCCTTCATCATCACGTTCCGTTCCGAAGGGGACCGCAATTACTATGTCGGCCGTCCCGTCGTGACCGACCCGGCCTATTTCGATCCCGCGCATGAAGCCTTCAAGAAATTCGCGGCACCCTTCATCATCAGCACCCTGGTGTTCGATTATGCCGTGCCTTCCGCGCACCCCCAGCACAAGGCCCCGGTCCAGACCGGCCGCCTGCGTGTTCCCCAGCAGCAGGGCTGACAGGCCGGATAAGCCCCACCAAGGAGTAAGATTACATGACAACCGTGACCCTGGGTCATCTGGACAACACCCTGCAGCAGGCATCGGCGGCGGCAGTGGCGCGCGTTCTGGAAGCCTATGAACTTGAAATCGAATATGTCGTGGCCGCCCGTGCCGAAATGGTGGAACACATGCGCCGTGGCGATGTGGACCTGTTTGTGTCCGCATGGTTGCCGGATGTGGATGCCGCCTTCCTGGCCCCCGACCTGGGCATGGAGGCGTTTGGCCAGCTGTACCGCCCGGCCTTTGGCTGGTGCGTGCCCGAAGCGGCGGCGACCGGCATTACGTCAGTAGCCCAGCTGGCGGGTGAGGGCTGCCCCGTCGGCCGTGAGATCGTGACACCGGACTCCATCATTGACCGCGTGCGCCAGGTTGTCGCGGCCTACAACCTGACGGAAGCAGGCTACACGATTGCCAGCCGTCCCGATGCGCAGGCATATGATCACGCGGCCCATGTCCTTGCCGGTGGCCTGCCCGAAATCATCCCGACATGGCAGCCGTCCTTCCTGCATTACGGGCAGCGCCTGGTACAGCTGGATGACCCGAAGGGTGCATTCGGGACTGAACAGGACGCGCGTATCCTGCTGCGTTCCGCCATGCGCGCGGACATGGACCAGGATCTGCTGGATGAACTTGACGAACTGACGCTGGGCAACAAGGTGGTCAGCGCGCTGGACCACGCCATGCGCTTTGATGGCATGAGTGCTGACGAAGCGGCCGAGGCATGGCAGCGCGGCAAGCTGCTGCCGCGCTGAGGCCCCTGTCATGAGCCAGCATGAAACTGACGCCCCGCCCGCCCATGATGCACGTGATGCGGGACTTCAGGCCCAGTACGAGCAGTATCCCTATCCCGCCCGCGACCCGCGTGAGGAAAAGGGCCGCCTGCTGATCGGCAGCCCCAGCCACCTGCGCGAAATCGATTACTGGGTCTTCGGGGCCACCCGGCCGCAATCGCTGCCGTTGCGGGTGCTGGTGGCCGGGTGTGGCACGGGCGATGGCGCGATCATGCTGGCCACCCACATGGCGCGCGCGGGACGGGCGGGGGAAGTGCTGTGCCTTGACCGTTCCCCCGTGGCGCTGGAAACGGCGCGGGCGCGGGCACAGGTGCGTGGTCTGGAAAACATGCGCTTCGTGCGTGGTGACCTGACCGATCTTGCTACGGTCGCGTCCGGCCCGTTCGACTATATCGACTGCTGTGGCGTGCTGCATCATCTGCCAGACCCCGATGCGGGGCTTGCGGCGCTGGAGGGCGTGCTGGCCCCCGGCGGGGGGATGGGCCTCATGGTCTATGCCCCCTATGGGCGCACGGGCGTTTACATGCTGCAGGACGCGCTGGAGCGGCTGGCCCCGGTGGCGGATGCACCAAAACAGCGGCTGGACGTGGCCCGCCGGGTCATGCGGCACCTGCCCGCTACGGCGTGGCTGCGGCAGAATGGCAATTTTGGCGATCACCTGACCGGTGGCGACGCGGGGCTGTATGACCTGCTGCTCAACCCGCGTGACCGGGCGTATGACATCACCGCCTTCCATGGGCTGCTGGACCGTGCGGGGCTGGGTGCCGCGTGCCTGATGGAACCGGCGCGTTACGATCCCGCCCTGCTGCTGCCCGACCCGCGCCTGCGCGAACGGATCGCGGCCCTGCCCGAACGCGCGCGGCAGGCCGTGGCGGAAGACGTGGCGGGCAACATGGCTACCCATGTCGCCTATGTGCGCCGGACCAGCGAACCTGTGGACCGAGCCGACCCCATGGCGGCGGATGCCGTGCCCATCATGCGTGAAATCCCCGGAATCGAGCTTGCCCGCATGATCGGTGGCGATGACCGGCTGCCCTTCGCCTTTGGCACGTTGCAGGTCGCGATTGCCGTGCCGCCGCAGACGCGCGGCATCCTGCCCCTGATCGACGGGGAACGCACGGTGGGTGAAATCGGCGCGATCATGGAAACGCGCGGCCTGTCCGCCAGCCGGTTTGCAAAGGTCTGGGAACAGGTCTTCACCACGCTGGAATCGCTGAACCGGGTGCTGCTGCGCGCGCCGCGCTGATCATGGCGGGACAGGCGTGGGGGGACGGCCTGCCGGTCGTCATATTCGGCGCGAAACTTAAACCTGACGGCACGCCCACGCGCACGCTGCGCCTGCGTGTGGCTGCGGCGCATGCTTTTGGCATGCGCCGGGGGGCTGTGGTGTATGTGCCCACCGGCGGCCCCTCGTTGCCATCCGGGCTGCGGGAAGCGGATGTCATGACCGATATGCTGCGTGCCAGAGGCGTCCCGTCCGATGCCATCATGGTGGAGGGTACGGCACCGGATACGCTCGCCTCCGTCATCCGGTGCACGGGGCTGTTGCGGCGACGGGGGTATGCGGGGCCGGTTGCGGTGGCCAGCAGTGCCTACCACCTGCCGCGCTGCCTGCTGCTCATGCGCATGATGGGCTGGCGGGTGGTGCGCGTGCCCCCGCCAGATGCGCCCGCCGCGCAGCGGTTGGGCCGGCGCTGGTTCTGGCGCCTGCGTGAAGGGGCGGCGCTGCCATGGGACGCGCTGCTGCTGGCATGGTACCGCCTGCGCGCAGGGCGGGATGGTGATTGACACTGCCTGCCGCAACCCGCATCACGCGGTTGAACCGAAAAAACAACATGAGTGTGGATGGAAGTCATGCCTGTGCAAGCCTTTGTTTTCCCCGGTCAGGGAAGTCAGTCTGTTGGAATGGGACGCGATCTGGCCGAGGCATTCGCCCCTGCGCGGGAAGTGTTCCAGGAAGTGGATGACGCACTGGACCAGCACCTCTCGCAGCTCATGTTTGAAGGCCCGATGGAGGACCTGACCCGCACCGACAATGCCCAGCCCGCGTTGATGGCGGTCTCGCTGGCCGTGCTGCGCGTGCTGGAGCGTGAAGGGGGCGTGGATCTGAAGCGTGACGTGGCGCTGGTGGCCGGGCATTCGCTGGGTGAATATTCGGCCCTTGCGGCGGCTGGCGCGCTGGGTGTCGCCCAGACGGCCCGCCTGCTGCGCCTGCGTGGCAACGCCATGCAGCGGGCCGTGCCGCCGGGTATGGGCGGCATGGCGGCCCTGATTGGCGTGGGCATGGACATGGAACGCGCCGCCAGCCTGTGCGCGGAAGCCGCGACCTTTACCGACAAGGCGGGCAGGACCCACACGCAGGTGCTGGAAGTCGCCAACGACAATGGCGGCGGGCAGGTGGTCGTGGCGGGCGAGACGGCGGCAATTGACCGTGTGATCGCACTTGCCAAGGCGCAGGGCGTCAAGCGGGCGCTCAAGCTGCCGGTTTCCGCCCCGTTCCATTGTTCGATGATGGCCCCTGCAGCCGAGGAAATGCGCGCAGCCCTTGCCGATACGGACATCAAGGCCCCGGTCGTGCCGGTGGTGGCCAATGTCACGGCGGCCAAGGTTACCGATCCGGCCACGATCCGTGACCTGCTGGTGCGCCAGGTGACCGGCACAGTGCGCTGGCGTGAAAGCGTGGACGCCATGGTGGGCATGGGCATCGACAGTTTTGTCGAAATCGGCTCGGGCAAGGTTCTGGCGGGGCTGGTGAAGCGCATCAATGGCGATGTGGCCACCCGTTCGGTCGGAACCCCGGCCGATATCGAGGCCTATCTGGCCGCGCGCTGAAAAAAATGCGTCTGTCCCACGGCTTTGGTCGTGGGATCATGTTGAGTTGATGGATACCGAAGGGAACGGACAGGTCATGTTCAGGCTGGACGGAAAGGTTGCTCTGGTTACCGGGGCATCGGGTGGAATCGGGCGCGAGATCGCGCGTGCGCTGCATGCGCAGGGTGCGGTCGTGGTGCTGTCGGGCACCCGGCAGGCGGTGCTGGAGGACGTGGCGGCGTCCATCGGCGCGGAAGGTGGCGCGGAGCGGCTGCATGTCTGCGCCGCCGACCTGTCGGATGCGGCGGCGGCTGACGCGCTGGTCGCCAGTGCCGAGGAAAAGGCCGGTGCGCCACTCGCCATCCTGGTCAATAACGCCGGGCTGACACGTGACACGCTTGCGATTCGGATGAAGGACGAGGACTGGAGCCGCGTGCTGGACGTTGATCTGGCCGCCCCCTTCCGCCTGTGTCGCGCAGCCCTGAAGGGCATGCTGCGCCGCAGGGCGGGGCGGATTGTCAACATTGCCTCCGTCGTGGGGGTGACGGGCAATGCGGGGCAGGCGAATTATGCCGCAGCCAAGGCCGGCATGATCGGCATGGGCAAGTCGCTGGCGCAGGAAGCGGGCAGCCGGGGCGTGACCGTCAACACCGTGGCCCCGGGCTTCGTGCAGACCGCCATGACCGATGTCCTGCCGGATGCGCAGAAAGAAAAGCTGGTCGGATCCATTCCCCTCGGCCGCATGGGCCAGCCCGCTGACATCGCCCCGGCCGTGGTATACCTTGCTTCAGACGAGGCCGGGTGGATCACCGGGGCCACGATCCATGTCAATGGCGGCATGGCGATGGTCTGACAGATGTGATATTTTGCTGGACAGCAGGCCGGAAGTGACAAAAAAGATAGTCCTGACGGTCGCGCTGTCCCCTTAATTGCGGGGTGAGCAGACAGGAAATGCATTCGCCGCCTTGGCGATTGCATCAAAACCGTGCTAATCGCCCGCAGCTTCGTCCGAAGCGGGCTGGTGTGAAACACTGGTTTGCAGGGACGTTACAGGACGAACACGTTTCGAACCGCCCGTTTCTTTCAGGGGCAGACAGGAAGCAGAGACAGATGAGCGAAATCGCCGATAAGGTTAAGAAGATCGTAGTCGAGCACCTTGGTGTGGACGAAAGCAAGGTCACCCCCGACGCCTCCTTCATCGATGATCTGGGCGCCGACAGCCTGGACACGGTTGAACTGGTCATGGCGTTCGAGGAAGCTTTCAGCGTCGAGATCCCCGAAGACGCAGCCGAGAAGATCACGACCGTGAAGGACGCGATCGACTACATCGAAAAGCAGAAAGCTGCCTGATCGGTCTGTTTCCGATCATATTTACACGAATTCAGTCAGGTATCGTTACTTTCAGGAGCAGGACGGGTTGATGCAGTCTACCGGATTAACGTCTGGACAACGGCGCGTTGTCGTAACCGGTATGGGCATTGTCAGCCCACTGGGACTGGGTGTGGAGCGTAACTGGTCACGTCTTGTGGCCGGGGAAAATGGCTTTGGCCGCATTTCTTCGTTCGACGCGTCCGACCTGCCGGCACAGGTTGCGGGTGAAGTGCCCGCGGGGCCGACGGAAAGTGGCGGCCTGACCCTTTCGGACTGGATACCCGTCAAGGACCAGAAAAAGATGGATCGCTTCATCCATCTTGGTCTTGTGGCGGCGACCGAGGCGGTCGAGGATTCGGGCTGGAAGCCGGAATCGGAAGAAGACCGCTGCCGTACCGGTGTCATGATCGGTGCGGGTATCGGTGGCCTCCAGACCATTTACGAGGCATCGGTGACGGTGAAGGAAGGACGGGCCCGTCGCCTGTCGCCCTTCTTCATCCCGTCCGCCCTGATCAATCTGGTCTCGGGGCATGTCTCGATCAAATACGGATTCAAGGGACCGAACCATTCGGTTGTCACGGCCTGCGCTACCGGCGTGCATGCCATTGGCGACGCCGCCCGCATGATCATGCTGGGTGATGCGGACGTCATGGTTGCCGGTGGGGCCGAAGCCGCCGTGTGCCCGCTGGGCATCGCGGGGTTCTGTTCCGCCAAGGCCCTGTCCACCCATTTCAATGATACCCCCGAAAAGGCATCCCGCCCATGGGACCGTGACCGCGACGGTTTCGTGATGGGTGAAGGCGCCGGTATCGTGGTGCTGGAAGAATACGAACACGCCAAGGCGCGTGGGGCCAAGATCTATGCCGAGGTCATCGGTTACGGCATGTCTGGCGATGCGCACCACATCACCGCACCCGCCGCAGGGCATGAAGGTGCCTTCCGCGCCATGCAGAACGCCATGCGCAGCGCGGGCCTGACCCCTGCTGACATCCAGTATGTCAATGCCCATGGCACATCCACCATGGCCGATGATCTGGAACTGGATGCGGTTGAACGTCTGTTCGGTGATGACGCGCGCAAGCTGGCCATGTCCTCCACCAAATCCGCCACCGGCCACCTGTTGGGGGCTGCGGGCGCGGTGGAAGCGATCTATTCCATCCTGGCCATTCGCGATAACGTGGCGCCGCCTACGCTCAATCTGGACAACCCGTCGCGTGAAAGCGTGATCGACCGGATTGCGCATACGGCACAGGAACGCAAGATCGATACGATCCTGTCCAACAGTTTCGGGTTTGGCGGGACCAATGCCAGCGTGATCCTGCGCGGCGTGTGAGACCGGGGCGCCTGCGGGCGCCCTTTTCATTTCAGGAACAGGGTAAGGAGAGGGCGTGCGCAGGGTTCTGGCTGCACTTGGACTGGTTTTTCTGTTGCTGGTCCTGTCTGCTCTGGGTACCGCCTTCATGGGGATGCGGCATTACGAAGCCCCCGGCCCCCTGACTGAACAGCGCACGGTTGTGATCCCGCATGGTGGCACGGAACAGGTGCTGCTGACATTGCAGCAGGCAGGCGTGGTGGATACCGGCCTGCTGACACGCAAGGTGTATGAGACCGCAACCGCCCTGACCCGTGTGGATGGGGCCTTTCATGCTGCCGAACTGGTTTTTCCCGCCCATGCTTCCATACAGCAGGTGCTGTTCGTGCTGCGGCATGGCAAACCGGTGGTGCATAAACTGACGGTGCCCGAAGGCCTGTCCGCCATCCAGATTGCCAATCTGCTTGAACACGCGTCCTATATGGATGGCAGTTTTCCATTCCCGGCCGAGGGATCGGTCATGCCGCTGACCTATGATTACGAATGGGGCATGCCGCGCGCGCAGATGCTGACCCGCATGCAGCGCGCCATGGATCGCGCGCTGGATCAGGCATGGGAAGGGCGGGAAGTGGATGCCGCCATCATGAACCGTCATGACCTGCTGGTGCTGGCATCCATGATCGAGCGGGAAACGGGAAATCCGGCTGAACGGCCAATCGTGGCGCGCGTGTTCCTGAACCGCCTGCATCAGGGCATGCGGCTACAGTCCGATCCGACTGTGGTCTATGGCCTTAATCAGGGCGCGGGACCTTTGGGTCATGCCTTGTCCCATGCCGACCTCATGCAGCCGACGGCCTATAATACATATGTGATTGCAGGGCTTCCGCCAGAACCGATCTGTTCACCAGGCGCTGCGGCACTGGAGGCTGCGGCCCATCCGGCACAGGGAAACCAGCTATATTTCGTGGCGAACGGACATGGTGGCCACGACTTTGCGACAACCCTGGGGGATCATAACCGCAACGTATCCGCGTTCCGGGCGGGGAAGCATGCACAGGCGGCCTCCTCCAGATAGGGGGAGGCCGACCGTGTATGGTATCGTGATTACTGCGGCGGCAGGCTCTGGCTGCTGACCGACCCGGACGGCGCGGTGGCAACCGGCTGCTGTGTTGTGGTGGTGTCCGTATTCGTGGTGCTGGTTTTGCCGGTCTTGTCCGGACGGGCCTGTGCTGCAGTCAGGACCTCGCTCAGGGCGGAGCGCAGCGGGTCCGCACCTGAATTGTTGACCCGCATGGAAACCACGATGTCTTCCGGTCCCACGATCTGGTTGTAATAGGCCCGGTTGGCGGCGCTGTTCACCCGCATCTTGGACCCGCCCAGCGCCGCACCCGCGAACAGGCCCTTGGATTTCTGCACGCCGCGGATGGACGTGTTGTGTTCGCCCGCCGTGCCGGTTTCCAGTCCCGACCCGGAGGAGGCAAAGGACGTGCCGACATCCGCGCTCAGCTTCATCTGGCTGTCCAGCAGCGACTGCACGCCATCATCGGTCATGACAAACAGCATGACCTCGACATCCTGCATGCCAAGCTGAAGGCCGAAATTGGCCGAAGACATGCGGTAGAACGCAGGGTCCGACCACGACCCATGGGCATCACGGGTCAGAAAGACACAGCCGCCGCCGCCGCCGCCAAAAGCGATCGACATGCGAAAGACGGATGGACAGACAATGACCCCACGGGATTCAGCAAGGTAACGGGTCACCTTGCTGCCTGCGGTCGCGGTGGAAAACATGTCACGAACGGTCAGGGTGGCGCGGTCCACCAGATTCTGTTCTTCTTCCATGCTGGCAGCCATGGCCGCGTGTAGCGGCATCATCAGGGCCAGGGCGGCAAATGATGTCCTGATGAGATGAAACGTGTGCAAACCCATGCTCCCTTTCCGATTCGTAACGGCAGATCCACCAAAACGGCCCGTGCCTTGGAGTGGTCCGTTTTCATGGCTGAATCATGGTCCATAAGGCAAGACCATGTGGCATGATACAGCCATATATTGCGGTTATTTAAGGGAGACGCCAACCGCGTCCGACAGCGTATCGGCAATGCCGGGGGCTGCGGCAAGGATGCAGATGCCACCTGTCAGCCCACCATCGCGCAGGAAGGGGGATACACGCGCCCCGGCTTCATCCAGCAGGACAAGGGCTGCTGCCACATCCCACAGGTTGATGCAGATTTCCAGATAGCCGTCCTGGCGGCCACAGGCGACTTCCGCAAGCGCAATGGCGCCGGACCCGCCGGAACGCGGCATGGCGCCAAGGTTCAGGATCGCGTCGATCTTCTGCTGGAATACGCCAGCGGGCACGCGGTTGCTCCATCCCATCTCGATGAGGGAGGATGCGGTATCGGTTACGGGGGATGCATGGATGCGCTGGCCATTGAGGAATGCGCCATGCCCACGCACCGCAGTATAGGTTTCACCCAGTGCGGGCGCTTCGATAATGCCGGCGACAGGTGTGTCGCCATCCATTAGGCCAAGCGAGATGCACCAGCGGTTGCGGCCGCGGGCATAGTTGGATGTACCGTCAATCGGGTCCACCACCCAGCGCAGGCTGCCGGTGCGGGTGCGGCCTTCTTCTTCCCCCTGAAAACCATCCTCGGGGAACAGTGTGCCGATTCGTTCGGAAATGAAGGCTTCCACCGCGCCATCGGTTTCCGTCAGCCAGTCCTGCGCGCTTTTCAGCGTACCCTTGGGGCCACCGGGGGCGGGGCGCATTTTCATGGCCATGGCGGCTGCATCACGCACAACCGAACGGGCGGCTTCAAAACGGGTCAGAATGGCCTGTGTCATCGGGTAACCTTCTTTTCAGGGTCAGAAAATCTCATTCCACACGTAGCGCCGTTTTCACCGCGTGTTCCACCTGTGGCATTTCCATCCTGCCTAACCGTTCGGCGGCCTGCATGGCAAACTGAAGTGTCAGCTGCCGTCGCCGCGCCGGGGGCAGTGGGGCATTGGGGGAAGAGCGCAGGATCGCGCAGTCAATACAGGTCGCAGTCCCTTCTGCTCCCTGACCCGTCGCGGCCAAGATCAGGCCGGTGGTATCGGGCAGGACAGCCTGTGGAAAATCCTGATTGACGGCAAAATACATCTGGTCGCACCATGGTAGGTATTCCTGCCATTTCTGGTCGGCGCGAAAATCGGGCAGGCCGGACTTGATCTCGATACAGATGAAATGCCCCTTGGGCGTAAGCGCCATGATATCCGCGCGCCTGCGGCCCGGCAGGGTGAATTCATGCAGCACCGCTCACCCATGCAGCCTGCATATCTGGCTTGCGCCAGTACGGATGGCGGACTGGATCTGTGGCGCAGCCGAGCGGGACATGGGGGCGGATAAGAACGATCAGGTCGCAGATGCCGCGGATAGCAGGCGGGTCACCAGTTCAAGGTCCGCAGGCTTGTCCACATCCACGGCGGCGCGTCCGTCCGGCAGGGGGATCATGGCCACCCGTGCGTGGGACAGGTGCCCGATGCGACGGCAGACATCCGCGCGCGTCAGGCGCCGCAGGATGAAACGCAGCAGGATCCCCGGCCCAAGAATGCGTGCCATCCTGAACGGGTGTTTGCGCTCGGCTTCCAGTTTCTGCCACAGCCGGATCACGCCATAGGCGGCGGGCGTGCGGAACAGGAACATGTTGCAGCCCGAAAACGCGCCATCCGCCAGCCGGATCATGGTGCGCTTCGTGCCCGGAACATCACGCAGTATATCGGGTTCCATCGCGATACCGGCCGCGACATCACATCCGCTGTCCTGCGCGCCCTGAACGAAAGCGCGGACCCAGCCAGGTTCCAGCAGGGCATGGTCGGCAGTGGTGACCAGCAGGGGCGTGCCCAGCGTGTCCAGCGCCCGCATGACACTGGCGCTGGGACCGGCGGCCGGGGGAATGAAGGTGACATTATCGGGCACGATGCCCGCAAGGATGTCAGGCCGTTCGATGCAGATGGCGATCCTGCCAATGCCTTCGACTGCCTGCAGTGCGGTGATGACCCGGCTGATCATCGGGGTGCCACAGACCGGCAGGATGGCCTTGTGCGAAATACCCGCCGCCTGCGCCATCGGGTCGGGGCGCCCGGGCCGGCTGCCCGCCAGGATCAGAACGTTCAGCCCCATCTGTGCGTTCACGCCGCGTTACGGGTGGTGTTCGCACCATCGGGCCGGTCACGGGGGGGGGAGCCGGTTTCCTCCATCACCCACGGATACTGCTTGGCCTCGTTCACGTCGTAACCGAGGTTGAACACGGTCGGGCTGCGCGGGCAGCCGCGGGCATCAACGTAATAGCTACGGAACAGGCGGTCGGCCACGAAGCTGGTGATGCCGTAATTGCCGTTTTCATTATGGAAATGGTGCAGCACGTGGCGCTGCTTCATACGCTGGATCCAGCCCATGCGCGGCTTGTAGTTCAGGTGCTGGATGCAGTGGAAGAATTCATAGATGCACGTGATGGTCAGGCCCGCACCGAAAGCCGCCGCGGCCCCGGCTATGTTGCCAATGGCATAACCGATGGGAATGGTGACGATGGCAATGGTCGGGATGGTGTTGAGCGGGGAGCCGAATAGCACATCCAGCAGGTGGGGGTCCTGATGGTGGTCGAAATGGATGCGTTTCCACAGCGTCGCACTCCATTTCATGCGATAGAGAAAACGTCCGTGCAGGATGAAACGATGAATGCAGTACCATACCAGCGGATAGACCAGAATGACGGATGCAATGCTGATCGCCACCGGCGCCAGGGATGTGAAATTATAGACCATCAACGCGTAGCTGACCAACGCCAGGGCAAAATACAGCAAGATGGTGGGATAGGTCAGATAGGCAATCCAGAGCTGGGATAGGTTCATCTTGCCCAGGTCAAAGCTGCGACCTGTTCTGATGGAACTGTTTTTGAGGGTATTCGTAATCATCGCTCTTCGATCCTCAATAGCACGGTGATGACGCCGAGGATGAAAATAAGGATCCCGACGAATATCGCCATAAGCGAGGGCAATGTTCCCGCATTTCCCAGTGCGCGCAATAGCCCCTGGAATACGATAAATAGCAGGCCCGCGCCCAGACACCAGATTGGCAGCCAGCTGCGCGTTCCGGCCCGCGGTGGGATATAGACCACCGGCACGGCCAGTAACAGCATTACCGTGAATGTCACGGGTAACATGATACGTCCCAGTATTTCCGTCAGGAAAAAGGACGGAGACTGGCTGGAAGGCAGCACGCCGCGCTGTTCATCCAGCATCGTATTGATGGACTGTGTAAAGCTGACCGTCAACTGAATGATATATCCCGGCGTCAGTGACGCGGGCCAGTTCAGTCTTACGCTCTGGCCAGGGGGGGTATCGAGCAGGTCCACGCGTGTGGGGTTGATGACGCTGAGGACATGCGTCGGCGTGCCATACCAGTGGCCATGGATGTAATGGACATCCTCCAGGGTCGTGATTTTCTGCAGCAGGCTGCGCTGGTCGCGGTGATAGACGGTCACATCGTTCATCATCGTGCCGCCACCGCCCAGGTACGTGATGTTTATCAGGTCGTTATCCGCCCGGATCCAGTAGTTGTGCCTGTGTGTCATCGCGTGTCGCGAGGTGGTGTTCCACCATTGGGCCAGTGCCTGCTCGGTGCGGGGGGTAATCTGGTCATCCACGATTCCGCACAGCAGCCCCAGTGCGATGGTGGCGGGCAGCAGCAGCTTGATCAGTCCGGGCGTGGACAGCCCGGCCGCGCGCATGATCGAGATTTCGTTCGATGTCGTCAGTTGCTGCAGGGTCAGCAGCGTGCCGATCAGCACCGCGATGGGCATGGCGTTGCCCAGCAGCAGCGGCAGGTGCAGCACGGCATAATACAGAACCCCGCTCAGGCCCAGCTTGCGGTGCATGATTTCCGTCACCTGCTCCAGCAGCGCCAGGATCTCCATGAGCGCAACCACGATGGCGGTGGTCGTGAACACCTTGGACAGCAGTTCGCGTGACAGGTAACCCAGCAGGACCGTGCCATTGGCCAGGCGTAACCGCAGTTTCATGTCCCGGTTTCCACAGCACGGCGGGGCAGGCCGTCGGCAGACAGTTCGCGTGGTGCAATGGCAGGCCCACGGGTCAGGAGAATACGGATCCCGCCCGCCTGATGGATCAGTGTGCCGATACAGATCACGGCGAAGACGAGGGTCGGCAGCCAGATGACCAGTAGCGGGGACATATGCATGTTTGCGACAAAGCTCATCCCCATCTGCAGCGTATGGTCAAAACCGACCAGTGTGATCGCGGCGATGGCCAGACCGGGATTGCCCTTCTGCCGCTTGCGCACGCCCGCCAGCGCGCAGGCAAGGATGGGGATGAACGGAATGGCCGCCGTGCGGGCCAGACGGAAATGCAGTTCGGCAATCATGTAGGAATGGCTGATGGACGGGTTGCCATGTCGTATACCGTAATACAGTTCCGGGACCGTCAGTTCGCGTTCGGTCTCTCCTCGGCCGTTATAGGCTTCATCATCCAGCTTGCCATTGCTTGAGATCATGCGGGTGGTGCGGGTGAACCCCGTAACGGAGGGCTGCTTGTCGCCGCTATCGGTCACGATGGTGCCATCTATCAGGTCAAGGCGTATCTTGGAGCCATCGGCGGGATTGTAGATATATCCCTTCTGTGCGGAAATGTAGCGTGTATGCGCCTTGTCCGACTGGTCGCGTATGAAGACGTGCCACAGGCGGGACCCGGCATGATCGACCGTTTCCGCCGTAAGCACGATGTTGTCCGATATCGCGAACATCTTTGATTGCAGATGCGGCGTCCATCCCGCGTGGCTGGCGAAATAGAAGGCCGAACGGTAATCATAACGCGCATAGGGCTGGATGAACCCGTAAAGCGAGAATGCCAGCAGCCCGAATACCGCGCCCGTCAGGACAAAGGGCTGGCAGATACGGAAGATCGAGACCCCGCTTGCGGTCAGTGCGTCGATTTCGTGGTTGGCGCTCATGCGCCGGATGACGGTGAACACGCTGACGCACATGGCCGCGGGCAGCGCCAGACCCAGGTAATGGGGGACCAGGTCGCTGAGCAGCGCGACAAAGGTCTTCATGGAACTGCCATTGGCCGCCAGCATGTCGAACAGCACCAGCAGCCGCTCCAGCAGCAGGGCGGCCATGACCACACCCAGCGCAATGGAAAACGGCGGCACAACCTGACGCAGCAGGTAGCGGTCCATTGTGCTGAGAGCGAGTTTCCCCAGTATTCGGTGCGGCAAGGACATGCGACTCATGCAGGCGTGCTTACACTGGAAAAACACCCTGATGGAGAGGAAAGGTCAAAAATAGTTTCCTGACTGGCGCCTGTCGTTGCATCCGCCATGAAAAAATGACGCGTGACACCCAGCCTGTAACCTGTGTCATGCGGTGTGACCGTAATATGATTCCACCCGGCGGCACGCAACGGATCACATGACCGTGCGGAAGCTGACGCAATGCCCACGACCGGCACGGGGGCTGCGGGACCGGGAAGGGAAGACAGGGTCGAGGTATGGATATGCCCGTGCAGGACCATCTCGGCACCCTCCTGTGCGATGCAGGTTGTAAAATCCTGTATATCCGTCAGTGCTTTACGACGTATTGCCAGGCCGGGGACAGGGGGATGATGGATCATGACAATGCGACACAGTCCCTGACGCGCGGTTTCACGCAGGATGTCACGCAGACGCGCAGCCTGTCGTGCGCCGACCGTTCCGGTCGCCATGAACCATGGTGTCGGTACGGCCGAACTGACGCCAATCAGCGCCACATTGCCTACCCTGCGAACAAAGGGAAAGGGCAACGTCCCCATCCATGGCTGCCATAATCCCACGGTCTGATGCCATCTGTCATGCACAAGGGTGTCATGATTCCCCGGTATGACTGTACAGGGTGCGGGCATCTGCTCCAGCCAGCGCAGGGCCTGCCTGCATTCCCCCGGCAGGCCCATGTTGGTCAGATCCCCGGTAACGGCAATCATGTCGACCCCACTTGCCGCGATATCCGTCATGACATGGGACAGGATTTCGGGACGGTGCAGGAAACGGCGGCGGCCTTTCCACGAAAAATAGCTGAACATGCGCTTGTTCAGCCGTTCGCCAAGGCGTGGGGGCACCATTTCGGTAGGCAAGTGAGGGTCCGACAGATGCGCGATGGTGATCGTGTTCAAGCTGACCTCTTTTGTTGCCTCATGCCGTCCGGTAACGGTCGGGACATGTGTTATGGCTGCCCGCGCGGGAGGGCGCTCCGTCTTTTCGTGCCTTGCAATAGAAGGCAGATGGTTGCTTATGGCCTGTAAGTCAAATTTCAGACAGGGATGGAATAATCAGTGACCGGACGTTTTGCGCTTGTTTACAACCCGCGCAGCCGGCGGAACATGGGGGACACGAGTGCATACGCCCAGACAGCCCGGACTCTGCTGGGAGAAAACTTCGTTGATCCGGCTGACCGTTCCCGTCTGGATGCCAATATTGCGGAATTCGCATCCCGCGGCACGGACTGTATCGTCATAGATGGGGGCGATGGCACCGTCAGCGATGTGCTGACCGCCGTCCACCGGCATTATGCCCCCGACAGGCTGCCTGCGCTCGCCATCCTGCCGTCCGGCAATACCAACCTGATTGCGGGGGATGTCGGTTTCGGGCTGCGTGGCCTCAGGGCGCTGGAGCACCTGCAGCGGCTTGATGCGTCAGGTCAGTTACGACGTAACGTGCGCAGGCGCTGCGGTCTGGTGGTGGAATGGCCCGAACCCGATGGCCCACCACCGGTGGTGGGCATGTTTCACGGGGCGGCGGCGTTTACACGCGGTATCGAACTGGCCCACCAGCCCGCAATCCTGAATAATTATTCGCATGAAATGGCTGTGGTCGTCTCCTTCCTGTCGTCGGTAGCACATCTGTTCTCGCGGCGTTCCCGGCAGGACTGGATGCGCGGGGAACAGATGGGCATGAAGGCGGGAAAGACCATCAAGCGACAGGGCAACTGCTTCCTGTTCCTGTCCACGACGCTCCAGCATCTGCCCCATGGCATATGGCCGTTCTGGACCGCATGCGGGGTGCGTGATGATGTCATCAATTTCCTGCATGTGGCGGGACAGCCTTCCCGCCTTGCCGCCGCGGCATGGGCGCTGCTGCGGGGGCGGCATCCGGCCTGGCTGCAGCATAACCCGGATTATTGCAGCGGGTGCGAAGACCGCATCGAAATGACGATGAAATCCGATTTCGTACTGGATGGGGAAGTCATGTCCCCCGGTGCGACAGGCCGGATCGTGCTGTCGGCGACCGCCCCGATCGATTTCATCCACGCGTAAGGAATGGTGAGCATGTCCCCGTCCAGCCCCACAGACCGCACTGCCGCAGCCGGACGGGTCGCCCATCTGCTGGCGCATGATCTGGTCCAGCCTGTCGCCCCCTTTGTTACGCAGTTTGTCACGCACCTGCTTGGCGACACCCGGCCGCTGGGCGTCATTTTCTATGGTTCCGCCCTGCGGGCGCCCGATCCGGATGGGATTCTGGATTTTTACGTGATTGTCGAGCATCTGGAAGACTGGACATCAGGCTACCTGTCACGTGAGGCCAACCGTATCCTACCCCCCAATGTGGAATATCACGAACTTTCCATCGGGGGACGGATCATCCGGGCCAAGGTGGCCATCTTGTCCATAGCGCAGTTCCGGAGAATGACGGGGCGCGCCACGCTGGATACCACGGTCTGGGCACGTTTCTGCCAGCCCGTGCGGCTTGTATGGGTCAGGGAGCCAGAGGCGGCCGATGCCATCCTGGCCTGCATTATCCGTGCGGTGGGGCAGGCAGGGCGCTGGGCTGCAGCCCTGGGTCCGGCGCAGGGTACGGCCGATGACTACTGGCTGGCCCTGTTTGCCCATACGTACGGCGCGGAACTGCGTGTCGAGAACGGGCGCAGGCCGCGTAGCCTGTTACAGGGACAGGAAGCACGATACAGGCATCTACTGCCGGATGTATGGCGGGCAGACGGTCTGCCGTTCCGGTCCGAGGGCGATCAACTGACCCCCCAGCTGACACCTGAACTGCGTCGGACCATGCATGATGGCTGGTGGCTGCGTGGCCGACTGGGGCGCGTGCTGAATGTCAGCCGCCTGTTCAAGGGTGCCTTCACGTTTGAAGGGGGCGCGCGCTATATCGCATGGAAGATCAAGCGGCATTCCGGCATTGAACTGCCGCTGGGACCGTTTTCGGAACGGCATCCGCTGATCTGCCTGCCGTATCTGCTGTGGAAATTACGGCAGGCAGGCTTTTTCAGGCGGCGCGGTTGATACCCATCTCCCCCGCCACAACGGCGAAGATTTCCACGGCCCGGTCTATCTGTTCCGGCGTATGGGTCGCCATGACGGAGGTGCGCAGCAGCGGGTGCTGGTCGGGCGTTGCAGGCGGCAGGCTGAGGTTGACGTAAACCCCAAGGTCCAGCAGCCGGTTCCAGAACGCCACGGCAACCGCCACATCATCCAGAATGACGGACACAACAGGACTGGCCTGCGGGCCTGTGCGCAGGCCAGCCGCCTGCAGCCCGGCATGAAGCCTGCGCGCATTGTCCATCAACCGCACGCGCAGTTCCGGCCGGTTTTCCAGTTCGGTCAGTGCGGCCATGGTCGCGGCAATAACTTCTGGCGGCAGGGATGCGGTGAACATATACGGACGCGAACACAGCCGGATCAGGTCCAGACCGGCATGGTTGGATACACAATAGCCACCAACCGTGCCAAGGCTTTTGGAGAAGGTGCCGACGACAAAATCGACATCATCTTCCACGCCGTCCGCTTCCGCCACGCCACGGCCATGTTCGCCCATTACACCAACGGAATGCGCTTCATCCGCCAGCAGCCATGCACCGGTTTCCCGCTTGACGGCGGCGAATTCCTTCATGGGAACGACGTCACCCATCATGGAATAGATGCCTTCGACCACGACCAGTTTCGCGCCGGGCGTACCCTCAAGGCGACGCAGGCGTTTATGCAGGTCATCGGCGTCGTTGTGACGGAAGCGGATGACCTGCGCATGGCCAAGGCGGCTGCCGTCATAGATGCTGGCATGGCTGTCCGCATCAAGCAGCAGGTAGTCGTCCTTGCCTGCTAATGCGGAAATCGTGCCCAGATTGGCCTGATACCCGGTGGAAAACACCATGCAATGCCGACGACGGAAGAAGGCACACAGCCGTTCCTCCAACTGGCGATGCAGGCCCTGCGTGCCATTGGCGATGCGCGATCCGGTCGTGCCGACACCATAGGCCTTGGCCGCTTCCACCGCCGCTTCGATCGCGGCCGGAGACTGGCTCAGCCCAAGGTAGTTGTTGGTGCCGAACAGAAGCGTCTCACGCCCTTCGATCAGCCCGACCGTTGAGGAAATGGGCTTTTCGATCACGACGTTGAACGGGTTGCGCCCGCCACCGGCCGTTACAGCCGACAGGGCGGACGCAAGGCCTTCGTATTTCGAGAAAATCGACATGGTGTATCAGGATGCCTGCTTGAGAGAGACGATACAGGCAGCCAGATCATCAATGGTGCGGATATCAGCCAGCCGGTCAAGCGGCACGGAAACGTCGAGTGTATCCTCGATTTCCATGACAAAATTCATGACGGCCAGTGAATCAAAGGCCAGATCTTCAACGATCTTGCTGCTGCCATTGATATCACGGGGAACCTTGGGGTTCGCCAGCAGCGTCTTCACGATCAGCGCGGAGACGCTCGCTACCGTTTCACTCATTCCTACATCCTTATGGCATGTCCTGCCCGCTTTCTTACCGGCAGGGGATCAGCATGAATGGCCTGCCCCACGATCCATGACCGGGGGTGGGGACTGCAATCGGTCCCCTGATCGGAAGTCTTATGATCGAAAAACAGGTTTTTGGCCAGTCCTGCTTTACATTCTTGCCCGAAAGGGCGGGACCCTGCGGCCCCGGTCCCTCAGACTACGGAAACAGACGATGTTTCCAGCGGCTGGAACGCACCCGACAGCAGCATGGCTTTTGCACGGGCGCGTGTCAGCTTGCCCGATGATGTCTGCGGCAGGGTATGGGGGGGAACCAGAATGATGGAAACATCCACCCCATGCTGCCGGCGAAACAGGCTGGCCGTTTCGGTTTTCAGGGTTTCACGTGCTTCGGGGGAGGACGCACGGCACTGGACCAGCGCCACGATCTTCTCGCCCTCGTCCTCATCAACCGAAAAGACGGCAACGTCACGACTGCGCAGGCTGCTGATTTCGGTTTCGGCGGACCATTCCAGATCCTGCGGCCAGATATTGCGACCGTTGATGATGATCAGATCCTTGGCGCGGCCGGTTATGACAACCTGCCCATCCAGCATGTATCCCAGATCGCCGGTATTCAGCCAGCCATTGGCATCAACAACCCGGGCGGTTTCCTGTGGACGGCGGAAATAGCCCTGCATCAGGCTGGGACCACGCACGAATACGGCCCCGACCTGGCGGTCATGCAGCACGTTCCCCTGCGGGTCACGTACTTCGAGTTCATGGCGCGGCAGGACTTCGCCACAGAGGACAAATGTGCGCAGCGCGCGTGTCGGATCATTGGACGGCACGGCTTCGCCACGTGTTTCAAGCGCACGCAGGTCGATCGTATCCGTCCGGATGCCAGATCCCAGCGGCGCGAAGCTTATGGCCAGCGTCGCTTCGGCCATGCCGTAGCTGGCGGTAAACGCACCGCTGTCAAAACCGGCCGAGGCGAAACGCTGGGCGAAATCCTCAAGGATATGATAGCGGATCATGTCGCCGCCGATCCCCGCCACGCGCCATGACGACAGGTCCAGTTCGATCGAGGTGGCACGGCGTGCGCACAGTTCGTAACCAAAGGACGGGCTGTAGGAAATCGTGCCGCGGTTGCGGCTGATCAGGTCCAGCCACACATGGGGACGCCGTGCGAATTCACGGGTGGGCAGCATGTCCACGCTCAGCTGGCATGTCATGGGGGTCAGGAAGAAACCGACCAGCCCCATGTCATGATAGAGCGGAAGCCATGATACGCAGCGATCACCTGTTTCACGGACCTTCAGCCCATTCAGGGCAATGGCGTGTGCATTGGCCATGCCGGAACGCTGGGTCACCGCGATTCCCATGGGAAAGCGCGTGCTGCCGGACGAAAACTGCAGGTAAGACAGATCATCCGGCTGGACAGGGGGCAGGGTCTCGACCGTAATCGGCGTTTCCAGCAGTTCAGACGGCGTGCCGGAGAATTTCAGGTCCAGCCCTGAAGTGATTTCGTCCGTCCATGACGAGATGATGGAGGCAATGACCACCGCGGATGCAGCAGCGCCCTCGATCATGCCGCGCAGCGTGCCCACATACCCTTCGCGCCCGCCAAATGCGACAGGCAGTGGCAGGGGCGCCGGGACAAGGCCAGCATACTGACAGCCAAAGAAGATACGCGCGAAGTCACCGTCACTTTCGGCCACGATGGCCACCCGGTCACCAGGCTTCAGGCCAAGGGACAGCAGGCGCTTCGCCGTCTCGATCGCCTGTTCGCGCAACGTGCTGTAAGGCAGCGTTTCGAGCAGGACGCCCTTGCCGGAGTAGATATTGAAACCGCTCTTGCCCTGGGCGGCATAATCCAGTGCCGCCGGGAACGTCGGGAAATCGCCGTAACGACGAGGCAAACCAGAATCGGAGGGGGTCGGGAGGCTTATCATTTCCGGTAATGTGACTTCCACAGACGTAACTTGAAACGGCGAATGGGCGGTGTTCAACCAATTACCCTCAAAAAGTCAATAATCGATTTCGCGCCTTTGGCCGCCGTGTCTTCCGGCGCCGCAAACCCGAACGTGTCGTTTATATACTCTTTTTGTCGATCAAGGAAATTTGCATGCGTGAGGAATGCCCTGTCAAGGGCCTGGGTCAGTTCATGCACGTTTTCCGTTACCGGCCCCAATGTCCAGTTTGCATAATTCGGGTCATCACGCCACTGTATTGCATGCGCGTTCAGGAACAGGCAGGGGCGTGGTTTTGTAAGGAATTCCGCGACCTGACTGCTGACATCACCCAGATACAGGTCTGATGCCAGTGTATAGGTCATGTCCACGCTCCGGTCGCTGCCCGGATCAATGATCATATGTGGATATGTGGCATAGGGTGCCAGCATATGGCGGCTTTTTACGCGATCTGTATCAAATAACCGGTAATGGGGCGCGAAGATCAGGTTGTATTTTTCCTGTTGGGCAAAATACTCAAGAACAGCTATGCCAAACCGTGGCCACGATGACAGGTTCGGACTGAAATGGGGATTGTAGAGAATGGTCGGACGCGTGTTGGAAAACAGGGGGGCGCTATTGGCATGCAGTCGGCGGACCATGTCGAATTTGGCATATATGCCAGTCATATAATGGCCATCACGCAGGGTATTCGCCGTTTTCAGGCGTTCTTCTATTTTATGGCCCGCCATCAGGATGTAATCGAACTGTCGTGCATCATGGGTAAAGCCGATGGCCCTGTCCCCGGCACCGTGGCGGGTCCAGATCAGACGTGGATGGGACACGCCCATTTTGCGTAAAAAGAGCGATGTACGCTCGGGAACGACAATTGCCTGAAATCTGTTGAAATAATTTCTGTTCAAAAAGAGCACGGCTATTTTGCTTAGGGGAGTCGGTCCATGGCGCCTTATATGATTACGCAGCCATGAAGGCAGGCGTAGAATATCAAAGCTGACCGAGGCGTCCGGATAAAAGCGGGATAGCAGCCGTATGCGGGAATCGCGTTCCGGTGTCAGGCTGGCAATGTGAACCTTAATCCCTGGATAAAGCCGTGCCATTTCCAATGCGATTGGAAGGGAATGAAATTCCTGATGTGGCTGGGCGATATATGGAAACAGGATGTGGGACATTTATGATCGGCCTGAAAATCCCTCGATTGGCCTGAATTACATAACACACGGATTAATCATAAGATTAAATAACAAATACCGTTATCTTACGCTTTCGCAAAACAGCATGTTTTTGAACACGCATTATATGTGTGATTTTTCCATGGTCCCGAATGGTCTGCCAGTCCTCATCGGTGGGCGTGCCATACGTTGCCTTTGGGCTGTCGCCGGGTGAAGGCGGAATGTCCGTGCGGTCGGGATTTTGTGCATGAACAGATCCCTCGTCATATATACCCATATAAGTGATGACAGTTCATTGCAGGAGAGGAGCATTTCCTAACCCGCATGCTTCGCCGTCACATGACCGAGATGGTTGTATTCGTATGGTTGGGCGCGCGTGTCGCCATGTGGCATGATCATATATGAATAATGCCCTGCAGGAACATGGCGAGGTGCCGTCTGCAGCACAGGCAAGCCTCTCCTTTTTTCATATATTTTTCATGTTAATGCAATTTTTTCGGTTCGTTTGGCGAACGGTTTTTGGTTTTAGTGTCTGATTTCCGTGCGTTTCATGTGTTTTCAGGGCGGCGTTGACAGGGTGGGCTAATATCCGTAAAAGCCCCTTCACCGGACGGCGATGCTGCTCCGGCGGGATCTTTGACAAGAGAATAGAGAGAGTATCTGGAAGGGATATGCTGGCGGCGCGGTTGTTGTCTTTAGGGATGATGATTGGCGGTCTGGACTGGGTGAGACTGGTCTAGGTAGCTTGGCGTATCTTTTT
>NZ_VWPI01000010.1 GCF_015155755.1 Komagataeibacter sp. FXV3
CCTCAGCCTGGCGGATCACACCCATGATCTGCGCGTCAGTAAAGCGATCACTCTTCATCAGAATCTCCTCATCCTTACGCTGAGAAAATTCTCATTCAAAAGCCACTCTTTTTATGGGGGGATTACCTCCCCAGTCGTTTCCTCTCGGGCATCAGCGGCGCAACGCACCTTGCATTGTGGGCATGCACCTTGAATCCAATCTTGCCGGAGCAGTCATGGCTTCAAAATTATGATATATTGAAATTCCATAATGACTTTCCTGCCAGGTGAGAGGCGCATGTCCAAATTTTCCGGGTCGTTAGCTGACATCGACATAAGGTTACTACGTGTGTTCGTATCCGTGGCAGAGCACGGTGGTGTCAGTGCAGCGGCCTCTACCGCCAATGTTGATCGCTCGACAATCAGCAGACAGCTTACGGAACTGGAAACGCGGCTCGGACTTTGCCTTTGCAGTCGGGGGCGTTCGGGCTTCTGGCTTTCTGAAGACGGGCATGCAGTCCTGTCATCAACATATGACTTACTGAATTCTCTTCGTGATTTTGAACGGCGGTTGCATCAACTTCATGACCCATTGCGCGGGAAGCTGGCCATCAGCATACCGGAAGGTGCCTTGAGCCATCCGCGTTTTCATTTGCCCCGTGTCATTGGCCGACTGTCCAGGGCTGCCCCCTTTGCTGAAATAAGCGTCTATGTTGAATCTGCGGAACAGATTGAACGATCAATACTTAACCAGAAGTCGCATATTGGCATTACGACAACCCTCGGGCATCGCGACGGACTAGTTTACCATACCCTTTTTTCAGAGACAAACCGGCTGTACGCAGGATCGGACCACCCGATCTGGCACCAGCGGACAGATATCGCGACTGACACGATAGCCAATCATATCGTTGCAACAATGGTTTATGACTGCGGTATGTCTTTACAGATCCAGCGTCTGAAACTGCAGCGCGGTCCGATGTCCAATTCTATCGAGGGTATTGCGACATTCATCCTGAGCAATACCGTAATGGGTTTCCTTCCGGCGCATTTTGCACAGGGCTTTGTCGAACGCGGCCTTATGCGTCCGATAGAACTTCAGTCCACAGACTACGAAATTTCCATAAATTGTGTGTATCGTGAAACTGAGAAGGATATTGGCATAACAAAAATGATGCTGGAACTTATGGAAATTTAGGGTCTGTTAGGCGTTGATATAATCTGCTTTGGCAGCGATGAGGATGGCCGAGAGGAAAGATACGGGGGTCTTCTCATATCGGGTCGCGACAGCCCGGCATTCCTTGAGCCTTGCCTGTTGATTTTCACTGAGAACTGATCCGGGCAGGGCGGAAATTTTCATAGTGAACTGCCCCGGGTTTACCGGAGAGTAAAACTCTCGGAGGATGATCCCTATGGCAGAGTAGAAGAAAACATCGTGTTATTCGCCTGAGTTCCGTGAGCGCGTCGTGCGCCTTCTGGACGAGCATCAATCGATTACCCGAGCCTATCGGCGGCCTGTCGCGAGATTGGTTGCAAGCTTGGCTGCTCGGGCGACAGCCTGCACGACTGGTGGAAGCAGGCCCGGCGGGACGCGGGGACGCAACCGGGGCCGACCACGGCTGAGACGGCACGGATCAGAGCGTTGGAGCGTGTGGACTTGTGACGGTTTTGTGCCGGTATGTGATCTCTTTTATGCAGCTTTGGCCTTGAAAGCGAGTGGGTTGATACTCCCGAGACAGGAGTGGCGCCGTCGCGGATTATAGAAGCCGTTGATGTATTGAAAGATGGCGGCTATTGCCTGACGCCGTGTTGGCCAACTTTGTCTCCAGAGCATTTCGGCCTTCAGGCTCTTGAAAAAGGTCTCGACCACGGCGTTGTCGTAGCAGTTTCCCTTGCCGGACATGGATGGTGTCATCCTGTATTGCGTCAATTTTTTCTGGAAATCATGGGAGCAGTATTGGCTGCCGCGATCAGAATGGAAAATACAGCCAGGTGGTGGATTGCGTAGACGCACCGCCATATCGAGCGCCCTGATAGCAAGGGCCTTTTTCATCCGATCACTGGCGGCCCCACCGATAACGCGGCGGCTGAACAGGTCAATGACAACAGCAAGGTAAAGCCAGCCTTCGCTGGTCCAGATATAACTGATGTCGCCTGCCTATTTCCGATTGGCGGCATCAGTCATGAAGTTGCGGTCCAGAATATTGGCTGCAAAACCAAGGGTATGATGACTATCGGTCGTGACGTTGTGCCGACGCGTACGCACGGGACGAATATCGTTGGCTTTCATCAGTCGCCCCACACGACGCTCACCAACAGCAAGCCTGCTTCTTTGATCTCTATGGTCATCCGCGGACGGCCATAGGTCCGGTTACTCAGGGCAAAATGCTCGCGGATATGCGCCAAAACCTTCAGGTCGGTGCGCTGGCGCTCGCACATGGGCCTGGAAACCCACGCCCGGTAGCCACGCGTCGAGACCTGCAGGACCCGACACAGACGCACGATGGGCCAGCGGTCACGGTGCGTCCCAATAAACGCGAACCTCACGTCTTTTGGCTCGCACCGCGGTTGAGCGCGATCCTGACCGCCTCGCGGCGAACTCTTCTGTCTGCTTCAATGCCATGGTCTCATGCCTATCTTGTTGAAAGCTTGAAACGCTCAGTCAACCGGCACAGAACTGTCACAAGTCCAGCGGTGGGTCAGGACTGTCATGCCCCGGTCCGGCCCATATGGGGATCCGTACGGCTTGGCCTGCCATTCTCGATATGTCCCGCCAGTTGGATCAGGTGATGGGCGTGATGCGGGTCTTGAATGGTCAGGTCATACCAATGGTCGGATACAGCGATCGGCCATATGGTGTCGGTTGTCACATTGGGGGGCAATTCAGTTTCGTGCGTGGTATGGGTATAGGCGTCTTCAATCCGGACCGTGCGGGACGCATGGTCATGGTTATGCAGCGACAGTACCGCCACGTCACGGGTGGGGTCGTAACGCAGGGTCACGTCCGGCAAACCTGTACCCAGAAACTGGCGGAAAAAACCGTTGGGTCCATGGACGGTCACGGGCAGGTTGCCATGGGTTGTGACTGGTAGGGTCATATCGGATCCGGCGCCCAGCGTATAATGGCGTGTTACCTTGCCATCACGGATACGCAGTACCACCCCCTGGCTACCTTCATTCGCAATATGGAGGTGTCCCGGCGCCATCAGGTCCGCATGCAGCCGGTAGGGCAGGGCGCGGGCCGGGCGTTGGCCGGGTTCCTGCTGCGGCAGGGACTGCCGGGCGGGAATGGTGGGCTTGGGCAACATGCATGACTGACGTGTTTCCGCCAGATAGGTATCCGTCCGCGGCAGGTGGGCGGTCCATCGGCGATCCGTCTGCGCGAAGTCGAAAATGGAGGTCATGTCCCCGCATACGGCCCGTCGCCATGGGGTGATGTTGGGAGCCTCTACACCAAAACGCGCTTCAAGAAAGCGCAGGACGGACGTGTGGTCGAATACCTGTGAATTGACCCATCCGCCCTTGCTCCATGGTGAAATCACGATCGCAGGCACGCGCGGCCCCAGTCCTACCGGGACGGTGCGATAGGATTCTCCCATGGTCGCGACCGTACTGCCGCCATGCCGTGGGTCAAGTGCAGGGACCGGCGGAGGAACGTGGTCAAAGAAACCATCATTTTCATCATAATTCAGGATAAAAACCGTTTTGGCCCAGACATCGGGATGTCGCACAAAGACATCCATCAACTGGGAAATCAGGTGTTCACCGTAACCGGGCGGGGCGTTAGGGTGTTCCGACAGGGCGGCTGGTGGCACGATCCACGAAACCTGCGGCAGCCTGCCGTGCGCGACATCATCTTCAAAGGCGGCGACAAGGTAGCGGCCTTCGGTATCATGCATGTTGGTGGCAGTTGATCCCGGCACGATCATGCGGGCGCGCTGGTATTCCCATGACCGGGGGTCAAGGTTGCGGAATTGTGCAAAGGACGCCAGCGGGTTATCGCCAAAATTGTCATATTCCTGATAAACGCGCCACGACACGCCCGCCGCCTGCAGTTTTTCGGGATAGGTGGTCCAGCGGAAGGGTTGAAAATCGGCCCGGTCATGCGCCATGTCCGCCGACCAGTTGCCATCATCGACATTCTGTATGGCCTGCAATCCGTCATTGCCGACCGCCAGTCCG
Source organism: Komagataeibacter sp. FXV3 (assembly GCF_015155755.1). Lineage (GTDB taxonomy): Bacteria > Pseudomonadota > Alphaproteobacteria > Acetobacterales > Acetobacteraceae > Komagataeibacter. Next base: position 4,162 of record NZ_VWPI01000010.1, read on the forward strand.
TTCGTGCCGGTGAAGAAGAACAGACGGTTGGGGTTGGTCGGCCCGAAAATGGAGGCATGATAGGCATCACATACCGTAAAGGCATCGGCCAGCGCGTAATAATACGGGATTTCCGCACGGGTGAAATGACCCATGGTCATGGCCGTCTTGTGTGGCACCCATGTATTCCAGTCATTCCATGCCGTCTGTGTGTCCTTCCAGCTATGGTCAAGGCTGGCGAGGCAGGCGCTGGAGGTATGTGCAGTGTTGAACAGGAAGGGCATGACATGGCCGCCCTTCCCATCCGGTTGTGCAAAGACGCTGCTGCCATCAGGCAATTTTTCAGCGCGGGGATCACCATATCCCCGCACGCCCTGCAGACAGCCGAAGTAGTGATCGAATGACCGGTTTTCCTGCATCAGGATAACCACATGCTCCACATCCTGTATCGTGCCGGTCACCCTGTTGGGGGCGACCGCCAGTGCCCGTTTCAGGTTTTCAGGCAGTGCCGCCCCGATGGCGGCAGCAGCACCAAATTTCAGGAACTGACGGCGATTGGCGATATCGGACATGGTGTGTGGTCATCCATATGCTGATGTAAAGGGCGAAGGCCTGCGTGGTGATATCAGAAAAAGTGTTTGCGCAGGGTGAAGAACACCATGCGTGGTGCGCCAGCCTGCAGGGTCTGGAAGGTTCCACCGGGATCATTGACCTTGAAGCCATTGCTGCCGACTGTGGCGACATAGCGTTTGTCAAACAGGTTGGTAACGTTAATCTGGGCATCAAGACCGCGCAGCGCCCAGTTATGGCTGTGGAAGCGGTAACCCACATTCAGATTGAAGATATCGTTCGGCTTGACCCACTGGTCATTGGTATAGGTATAGGTCCGGCGCCCCTGGTACTGCATGCCGATATTACCCCAGATCGTGCCGTCATCATAACTGATCTGGACATTGGCCAGGTTGCGCGGCATGGCGACCACGCTCTTGCCCCGGGTATTGTAGGTAATGCCGTTCGAGGTCAGGTTATCATCATAAACGGAGTCATTGTACGAATAGGATGCATAAAGCGACCAGTTATCGGCAAAACGGTAATTGAATGCCGTATCAATGCCGCGGGATGTAACGCCGCCCACATTGCTCAGGACCGACGGGTTGCCTTGAATGCCGGCGCCTTGCGTAATCGAAAGAAGGCGATCCTCGAATTCAATGTAATACCCGGTGATCGATGCCTGGATCCGTTTGTTGTGGAAGCGGTAGCCGATTTCCTCGCTGTATGACATCTCCGGATGGATCTTGTTCTTGATCGCATTATAGCCGGCAGTCGTTGTTGCAAACGGGCTGGTCGCGCCAGTAGTGGAGTTGTCAAACGCCGCCATGTTGCGTGAGAAGTCGGCAAAGATTTCGTTGTTGTGGTTGATACGGTAATTTGCCCCAATCTGGGGCAGGAAGCCGTTGGCCGATGTGATCGAACCCGACGCATAGGGGTTTGCTGTTGGCGTGCCCATGTAATTTCCGTCCAACTGCCGGGCTTCATTGTCCACCACGAGCGACTTGAAGCCATAATTCAGCTTCAGCGCCGGTGTAATCTGCCATGTATCCTGAATATGGAACTGGTAGGTTTTGGTGTTGAACGCGCTCTGCCACTGGGTATCAAACGCATTTCCGCCGAACCAGTGGACGGAACTGCCGGGATACTGGTTGCTGCCAAGCGGATAGAAACGCCGTGCCTGCTCGAAATCATTGTTTTCAAACCAGAAACCACCTTCGATCGTATGGTGGCCAATATTGTATGACAGGCTGGAGATCACGCCTTCACGATGAATGTCATATTCCGTCGTGCGGGTAGAAAGGGGGGACCCGCCAAGGGATGCAGGGGTCGCGGTATAGGGCGTGACCCATACACCTTCGCCCGTATTGGTATGGCCATAAACGCTGACAAAACCCTTCAGATGGTCGGTAAAGCGGAAATCCAGTTTACCGTATCCCAGAATGTCCTGACGCAGGCCGGCGGAATTGTAGTAGGACTGGTCCTGATCGGCGATGCCCGAGGGGAAGGACGTGCCGTTCTGGTACGCGGATGCGATCTGTTTGGCCAGGCCGTAATTGCCTGTAACGTTATCAACGTTATAGCCTTTGGTCGCGATCATATGGTTGGACAGGTCCTGATAATCGTTTTCCGCGCGCTGGCTGTAATCACCAAACAGGGTCAGCTTGACCTTGTCACCCAGTGGCTGGATGAACTTGGCGTTGGCCTGCTGCTGCTGCTGGATGCCATCGCCTTTCCATTTGTTGGCGTCCTGATAATCATAGGATACATAAAGTCGGCCGCCACCGGGCAGGGTGCCGGAATTGATACGGGCGAATGTGCGCCATGTGCCGTATGATCCCACGGTACCCGCTACATCGACACCAAATTTCTTGGTCGGGTCAATGGATGTGAATTCCAGTGCGCCACCAAGGTCATTTGACGCAGCAACTCCGACCGCGCCAGCGCCCTGTGCCAGTGTGGCCGGACCATTGTTTTCCGTCTGCAATGCACGACCGATTGAAAGGCCGTTATCATTACCGTAAGCAAGGTTGCCCAGCGGGATGCCATCCATGGTAAAGCCAAGGCGGCTCTGGTCAAACCCTCGGATGATGATCTGCTGTGACCATTCATACGATCCCAGCGGATCGGATGAGGTGAACATGACCCCCGGCAGCTTGGACAGGGTCTTGAGCGGGCTGGTGCCAGGGGCGACTTCCTGCAGCGCAAGGTGGGACAGCGACTGTGTTTCACGCGCGGCACCAGCGCCCATGACAATGATCGATTCCGCCTTGGTGGCGGTTACGGAATCCGCGCTGGCGTTTGTCGTGGCTTTGCCTGCGGGGGGCTGGCTGCGCTGGTCCGTCTGCTTGGTTGCGGGCTGATTCTGTGCCGTGCTGGCTGCATGGGCATTATGGAAAAACAAAGAACTCATGCATGTTGTGAGGAGAAGAAACGTGTTCTTTTTCATGCAGCGTGATCCCTCATGACAAGGCCCCAATTGATGGTGGTTGAATGATGCGGCACACCCTATGTTTGGGGTTTCATGGTGTCTCGTGATGTTTTTATGAAGCTATGATTTCAGTATTATTAAATCTTCATATTCTGCATCTGTAAAAATAACTTAGTGCTTGTGAAGTTATTTTTACGTAGACTGTTAATTTTTTTATTACATTC
>NZ_VWPI01000100.1 GCF_015155755.1 Komagataeibacter sp. FXV3
TGTTTTCTTGCCAAGGCACAGCGGTTCCATTTGCGCCCATTGGGCGTCTGTCAGTACGAAGCGATCCATACGGATTTTGAATCACATTTGGTGACTTTGAAAAAGTATAATTCCCAACAGACCCTGAAAAAAGCTTCACCAAAAACTTTCCTGATTTTCAGGACACGTACTCATGGCCCGACGGCGGAATCCATCATCACGTCTTCCGCCTGCCGCAGCACGCGCGACAGGACATCCATCATGTCCTGCACCCTGTCGGCGGGAATTCCACCCAGCACGCGCGCTTCCATGTCAGCGCAGATCCGGTGCAGGGTCGCGCATTTACGCCGACCGCGTGCGGTCAGTACAAGGCTCTTGGCGCGCCTGTCTTCCTGATCGGGATGGCGTTCGACCAGCCCTTCTTCCTCCAGCAGGTCCAGCACGCGCACCAGCGCCGAACTGTCGGTATTCATGGCATGGGCCAGCGTGCGCTGGCTGACACGGTCGGGCAGCATCATGAGGTACGCCAGCGGGCGCATCATCGCCATGCTCATGCCTTCGGGCCGCAGCGCGCGGTCCAGACCCAGCCGCCACGTATTGGCCAGCCGCATGGTCAGGAACGTCATTCTCATGTCCTGAAAGCCCGCGCCCTCGATATCAGGCAATGGTGAACGGTCAGCCATGCGCATCCCCTGCTGGTGTCAGACCCCGCCGAAGTCCTCTGCGTGCCCGATAGCATGCCCGCATGGCCCGATCATGACCCATTTATGCGATGGCTGCCCGGCGGCACTGATATGCAGGACAGATATAATTGACATGGCATTAATTGTCATACAATAAATTGCGCTCCATGCCCTTTAACTTCCTGCGGCATGCGTTATCAGATGCCCAAAACGCCGCAGCCGGGAGTCGGCACCCACATGTTTTCCAGCCTTACGCGCCATTTTTCCGATGATGCCCAATGGGCCGCGCTGCGCACCACGGCGGCGTTCAGCGGGCGTGCCCTGCTGTCGGTCGCCATTGCGCTGTTCCTGGCGTTCAGCTTCCAGCTTCAGTCCCCGATGAGTTCGGTCACAACGGTCATGATCGTGGCCAACCCGACGGTGGGCGCGCTGGTATCCAAAAGCGTGTGGCGCGTGATCGGGACCATTATCGGCGCATCCATCAGCGTGGGGCTGATGGCGGTGTTCGTGCAGTCGCCGGCGCTGTATTTCATGGGACTGTCATTCACGGTTGGACTGGCGTGCATGGCGGCGACCTTCCTGCGGCTGTTCCGCGCCTATGCCGCCGTGCTGACGGGCTATACCATCGTCATCATCTCGGCCCCCGCGTTTGATGACCCGGATGGCATTTTCCTCAGCGCCATGTCGCGGCTTTCCGCCGTGGTGGTGGGGATCGTAACGACGGCAGCGGTATTCATGGTCACCTCGCCGCGTCGTTCGGACACCCTGTTCGTGCAGATCCATGCCCTGTTCCGCGATACGATCGGCTATATCCAGGCGTTTCACCAGGGCTATACCAATGTTCCCGCGCAGGATCCGGACGCCCTGCCGGGCAGCACGTTCCGCGCGTTGCCCACCAATTTCCATGACAGCCGGGCGGCCATGCTGGCGCGGATCGGGCGGCTGTCGGATGCGGTGGAATACGCGGCCACCGACAATTACGACATAAGCGTGCGCCAACGTGAAATCCGCGCAGGGCTTGCGCGCCTGTCGGGCATCGTGGCGTCGTACCATCCCCACACCATCACCGCATCCGATACCGAACAGGACCGGGTGGTGCATGCCGAAATCGTATCCATGCTGCAGTTCCTCATGGACCGGACGGCGGACCGGACACTGGAATCCAGTTGGATGGAGGGCTGTGCGCGCATACGCCAGACGCGGGACCTGATGATCGCGCAGGCGCGTGAGACGCATTCCCCGCAATCGCTGCTGTTCCTTGATGACATACAGGACCTGCTGGGCCAGATCGAAACCGCGCTGCAGGACCTGTCGCGCCGGGGCAGCGCGGGGCGCAGGCTGCGGCTGCAACCCTATCTGGAATGGCCGACGGCGCTGCGCAACGGCGCGCGCGGCATGCTGATCACCATGTCGGCGTGCCTGATCTGGTACGTGCTGCACTGGACGGCGGCCCCGACCATGATGCTGTACGTGGTGGCGGCGGCTAGCCTGCTGTCCACCCTGCCTTCCGCATCCCGCGCGGCGGGGCTTATGGCAGCAGGCACGGCGCTGGGGGTTCCGGCGGGGCTGTTATGCCATACCTACCTGCTGCCGCAGATCGACGGGTATCCGCTGCTGTGGCTTTCGCTGTGCATCATGCTGCTGCCGGGAATATGGTTGCAGTTCCACCCGAAATTCGGGGTTGGCGGGTTTGGCTATGGCGTGTTCTCGACCGTGATGCTGCAGGTCAACAACCCGATCCATTATTATAATGATGTCAGCCTGCTTAACGGCTGGATGGCGCTGCTCATGGGCTGCATCATGCTGGTGCTGTCGTTCCGGGTCATCCTGCCGCCCAACCACAGGCTGGATGCCGCCCGCCTTGTCACGTCACTGACGCGCAGCCTACGCAGGCTGGCGCTATCGGGACGCCGGCAGGGTAAGGAATGGCTGGTGTGGGAAAACCTGCAACTGCAAAAGGTGCTGCGTCTGGCGATGCGGCTGTCCTTCTTCGCCCGCCCTGCCGTGATCCATGAATACATCGATGCGGCGCTGGCCACGCTGTCACTTGGGCGGTTGGTGGAACGGATCCGCATGATTGCCGCAAGCCCCGACATAACCGGGGCGCAGCAGGTCGCCATTTACGATGCGCTCGATACATTTACCGAACTGGCGCATAACCCGCTGCTGACGGCAGCGGGGCTGCGCCGGGCGGCGGATACGCTATGCCCGCCCGACGCGATCACGCTACGCCCCCCCGCACAGGTCGAGGCCATGGCGTGCCTGGAGCAGGCGGCGCGGATCATCCAGGACATTCCCGGCTTCCTTGACCAGCGCGGCCCGCTGCAATGGGCGGAGGATTATCCCGCCGCCCACCGTCCGCCGCTTGCGGCCGTCAGGACGGAATCCGGCTGAGCACCGAGAACGACACCGCATCCATGACCGTCGTGTCCACTTCATCACCCGGCTTCAGGGTTTTCAGGAATTCCTGCATCGGCTTCTGGCGCACCAGCACGACGCGGGTAATGTCATCGGGATCGACAAACACGACCTGATTGCGCGTGGTGTCCACGCCCGTCACCTTCACGCGTTCGCGCTTGAAGGACACCATCATGCCATGCGGGTGCGGGCCGGTGCGCGTGCCTGCGGCACTTTCGGTCGATTCCGGCATGGGCGCGCCCGGCGGTGCGATGACGGCATCAATGGTGCGCACGATGCGCATGCCGATCTTGTCACCGGCATGCAGGACCGGCAGCTTGGCGCGCATGTCCGGGTCAACGCGCACGGTATCCAGGTTGCCCGCCTTGTCACGCAGCAGCACCATGCCCGCGTCATGATCCACGCTTTCGACGATTGCCGTCGCCGTCTGGTTGCCCACGATAACCGGGGCGGCTTGCGCCATGGCGGCCTGTGATGCGCCACACAGGCTGGTGCCTGCGGTAATGGTAACGGCCAGTGCCGCCGCAACGCGACGGGGTGCAAACAGCTTCATGTTCATATTTCTTGTTCTTTCCTCAATCTCTTGACGGGTATGGATCCCTGCCGGTTGGGCCTGCGCCCGGGCCAGCTTCATCGTATTCCATAACGTCTAAATGCAGTCATGTATCCAAAGATGTATGGCGCTCAGGCATAGTCCGGAACACCGGGCATGACCACAAAGCCCGGCAGGCCGCGCATCCGCCGCGCCCATCGCCGCAGGGCGGGGCAGGTATCGCGTTCCACCCCAAGGTCCACCGTCAGCGCGAACACGACAAACAGCACTACATCGGCAATGCTGGCGGCGGGGGCTGCGAACCAGTCATGCCCCTCCATCGCGCGCGCACTCATGTGGTCTTCCATCCGGCGCAGGGCCGCCACCAGCGCGCCCATGGGCGGCAGGACAGGCAGCGTGGTGCCAAAGGCGGCATCGCGTGCCGCCGCCATGGTATCAAGCGCCGTCGTCCCGAAATCCAGCCAGTCAAGGATCGCCCATTCATGCACCGGGTCCAGCCATGCCCGCGCAACCTCCGGCTGGCGGGCGATGAACTGCATGATGACGCCAGGGCGTGACAGGCGCACATTGCCCGCCACCAGCACCGGTGGCCGCTCATCCGCCCGCAGTCCCGCCGGACGCTGGCCCACGGGCAGGTCCGTATCCATGGCCCGTATCTCATACGTCATGCCCATGAGCGACAGGCCAAGGCGCACGGCATAGCAGCGCACATCCGGCGTCCAGTCATACAGGACCAGTCTGGTGGTCATGCCATTTCTCCCGTAGCCAGTTCGTTCATGACGGGGGCGATGTCAGCGCCACTTTCCACCGCGTCACGCAGCCGTTCGGCCCAGCGTGACAGCACGGGGGACGACGGGCCATCCGCATCCGCCACCCGCACCACATGCAGCATGGCCTGCCCCGCCACCGGTTCGTGCACCGCAAGGCCAACCGGTCCGTGCCACGCCATGCCCGCATCGCCCGCAATGCCGGTGCCAAGGCGCAGCGCCCCCACGGATGCATTGACGTGAAGGGTACGCACCGGCAGCACGGTGTCCGGCCCTGTCCCGCCAGCGGGAAAATCCTCCGCCCCGTCCATGCTGACCCATGCAAGGCCCGCATGTTCACGCACGGTGTAGGCATGCACATGGATCGAGGCAGGCACGCGCACCTGCGGGTGGGCCGGGATCAGCCTGCACCGCGCTGTGCCGCCAAACTGCCAGCCATGGTACAGGCACCCCAGCGCATCATCGCGCACAAAACCGAAACTCAGCCGCATGCCCCGATGGGGGCAGCGGTCTTCCCACGCATGCAGCATTGGGGTGGGTGTGTCCTCGCGCCACAACACGACTTCGCGGCCACCAATCCGCACGCCCGCGACCTCGCCCCGGCGTATATCGGACAGGACGCTGACCGGCTGCCATCTTTTCATACGTTCCCCGCTTCACTTCCATCAGACCCTGAGGATTGCACACCGCGGGGCGTATCGGACACAACAGCGTGTATTCTTTCACGCAACACCATGGCGTGCCACCATGATGGCAGCTAACATTACGCCACCGTCACGGCAATCCGCACACAGCGCGATGGCATACTGCAAACAGGAACCGGGCAATGACACAGATCACCGCCGATGAAACCATCCTGTCCGACTGGCATGTGATCAGTCCCCTGTCACACCTGCGCACCACGCCCACCGACACCATGCTGCTGGACCGGCACATAACCTTTGGCCTTGATGCGCAGGACAATCCCTTCGCCTGCGACGTGGTGGACAGGCGCACCCTGCCGGTCCGTGCCCGCCACGGCTGCCTGTGGACCTGCCTGGGCACGCCGGCGGGCGACATTCCCGCCATTGACGAAGCCCTGGAACCCGACCGCAGGCTGGTCGATTGCGGGGTGTTCACGGTGCGGACATCGGCCCCGCGCATTGTCGAAAATTTCCTCGACATGGCGCATTTCCCCTTTGTCCACACCAATATCCTTGGTGCCGAACCGCACACCGAAGTCGCGCGCTACACCATTGAACTGCGTGATGGCGGCAACGAGGTCTGGGCCACAGACTGCCATTTCTTCCAGCCGCAGGCCGCCCTGTCCGCCACCGACGGGCTGGACACGGAATACCTGTACCGCGTGGCGGGACCGTTCGTGACGCTGCTGTACAAGACCTGTCCCGCGCAACCCGGACGTTTTGACGTCATCGCCCTGTTCGTTCAGCCCATGACGCAGGAATGTTCCCGTGCGCATCCGGTCATGTTCCTGATCGATGATGTCTCGCCCCAGGCCAACCTGATCGAATTCCAGCAGACCATTTTCCTGCAGGACCGTATCATTCTGGAAAACCAGCGCCCGCGCCGGCTGCCGCTGTCGGCCGGGGCGGAAATTCCCACCATGGCGGACCGCATGTCGGTCGCCTACCGCCGGTGGCTGCGCGACCGCAAGGTGACCTACGGCACGACGGCCTGAACACCTGCGCGTGACGCATTACCCCCTTCCGCCGGGTGGGGCTGTCCGCGCGGGGCACATGGTGTAAGCCTCACGCATCACCAGACAGAGACAAGTCAGGAAAACCACCCATGACCGACCAGACCCCGCCCGACGCCTTTGAACAGGGCAAGACCGCCGCCGCCAAGGGCGAACCGCTGATCGAAAACCCGTTTGACGAGACCCTGCCCGCCTATGAACAGTGGAACAAGGGATGGTGGAGCGTGCGCGAAAACGATGGCGATTTCGATCCTTTTGCTGAAAAATAACATAATATTTTCAGTAACTTACTTATAAATAATAAAGGTTTTTGGGTATCGCCTTTTTGCAAAAAGGCGACGTTCTTCGAAGCTGTTTGAAAAAAGCTTCACCAAAGCCTTCTTTGTAATTTGCACAAGGGTGCAACGGCTGGCTCTGAACCGTAGGGCCACGATGGCGTGAAGTCATTGAAACGTGAGTGTTTCCCCCATTGTAGAGGGGACAGAGCACGTGGAATGAATGGCGCTGACGGTTTTGCTGAAATGAAAACGGCAACTGTCCTCAGGGAAAGGCGGCATCGGCAACGGTGTCGCCTTTTTTCGTTCTGATTCTGTCTGGAAAGACTGTCCGGAACGCATCGGGCGATGGGATTGGTTATTTCTGAATATCAGGATCGGGCCGACATGCTGCCCGGTGCGCTGGGCTTCTGGGCTGCCATCCGTCCCCCCATCCGCGCGCAGACCCGGAAGGCCAGCAGCGCACCAGCCGATGTAATGAAAACCGGGATCCACATGTCATGCCCCAGATGCGTGAACTCGATCCCCAGCGCCACCGCCGTCAGGGGCATGGACATGAACGTGCCAAGGAAGGCGATGCCACCCAGCAGCGCCACGCTGCCTTCATCCACCGCAGGCAGGACCATGTTCCACGCTCCCGCCAGAACGGTGGACAGCAACGCCCCCATGGTCAGGCTGGGTGTCAGCAGGCCACCCGCCGCCCCGGCGCGCAATGCCCCCATGACGACCACGACCTTGAGCACAAGCAGGATGGCCGCCAGTTCCATGCCCAGCCGGGCCGACAGCGCCAGCTGCATCGGCCCGCGCCCGTTACCCGGCAGCTGCGGGTAAAAACAGGTCAGCACCCCCAGCAGGGGAAATACCACCAGGCACCAGCCAATGCGTGAGACACCCTTCGCCGCGCGGTTCTGCACGATACCCATCAGCCGCTTGGCCACATGCGCGCCCATGCCGATGACCGGACCGGCGCATATCGCCCACAGCACCACGGGTGCGGTCACCGCCATCGGCCCGGTTTCATACTGGTGCACGTTGCCCAGAACCGCCCACGGCACGAATGCCCCAATGGCCGACGCCGCCACCGCACACAGTACGGCCCGCTGCCCGACCGTGCCCAGCAACACCTCAAGAATAAACAGCGCGCCGCCCAGCGGCACGTTATACACTGCCGATAGCCCCGCCCCCGCGCCACAGGCGATGATGATGCGCCGATCATCCGCCACAAGGCCCAACATGCGGCCCGTGCCGGTGGCCAGTACGGCCCCCAGTTCACGCGGCGCCACCTCACGCCCCAGCGGTGAGCCAAGGGCCACGGTCACGATCTGCAGCAGCAGGTGGATCACGGTGGATAGCGGCGGCATCGGCTTGCCCAGACCTGTCTTGCCCACAGCGGCGGCAATGCTGACCAGCGGCCGGCCAAAATGCCCCAGCGCCCACCAGCCCACACCGGCCACGACACCCGCAACAGACAGGGCCGCGACGCGCCGCCAATGGGGAGCCGCGCTGACGCCCTGCAGGAAGTTATGCGGCCCGCCCGGCTGACCGTAGCCATAGGCGACATGCTGGATCATGTGCAGCAACAGGGACAGCACCGTGCCCCCCAGCCCGGACAGGATACCCGTGCAGACAACCGCCATGGCCATGACCGGCCAGGGCGTTGAGGCAGCGGGCGGAACGGAGGGAGAAGCGGGTGTCGTCATGGCTGCATGGGGTATGCCGGATCAGGGTCCGGACGCAAGGCAGGTTTCAGAAGCGGAAGGACAGGTTGGACATGTAATAGGTGCCACTGCTGCCCCCCGCCCGGTTCAGCGCCGACGCGGTCATGAATCGCGACAGGGTCTGCGCCCATGAAAGATGGGGCCCGATCTGCCATGTCAGCGTCGCCTGCGGGGCCATGCCAATGAACGAACCGTTGTAATGGAACGCGTACTGCAACGCACCCGGCCGCGACAGCGGGGCCTGCGTGCTGTAGCGCCAGTACAGCGGATAACGCGCCATGACACTGAGCGACCTGAAGAACGTCATGCGCACCTCCGGCCCGATATCGACCATGTTCGATTCGGATACGGTGAGCGAGGCATCAACATAGGTCAATTGCGGATTGAACGGCTGGCTGTACGTGCCCACCGTATTGCGCCGCGCGTCGCCCCCCGAAAACACGTCCGCCTGCATGCCGACAAAGGTATGGAAACGGTCATGCGGGATACGGTAGCCCACAGTGCTGCTGAACGACCATGCATTGATGGGCCGCGACGGGCTGTCCGGTCCCGTGGCGCGGAAGGCCCCGCCCTGCCATATGCCGCCCACCGAAAACTCGATCGGTCCCGCAATGCCATGCCATCGGCCGCCAAAGTTGTTGCGCGTGGCCATGCCGGGCTGGATCATGAATGACGGCGCGGACACGCCACTCATTCCCCCGCCCGCCTTGGTGCCAAAATAGAACAGGTCGAGGAAGGAATAGCCCGTCTGTTTCATGAAGGTGAAGTCAGGCGGTGCCCATGTGGTCGCCACGCCATACAGGCGGGTACCGTAATCTTCCGTATCGTGGAAAATGCCATTGGGGGTGATGTCGGTGCCGACAAAATCCCACGCATCCACCCGCACGCGCGACCATGCGGCATAGGCCCGGAAACCGTTCCACGCCAGCGGCACGGAGGAGGACATGCGATAGTACAGCACATAGGCCGGCATATCGAGAAAGGCCTGCCGCCCGAACATGAAGCCCGCCTTCGCCCCCGCCACATGCCCCTTCACTTCAATGAAGACCTGCTGCGCATCAAGCTGCTTGCGGTAGGTGTCGCCATAACCATACGGCCGCCAGCCACCCGCATCGGCATTGATCAGTTCGCCATACAGCCGCACATGCGTGCCCAGGTGCAGGTCGGCCCCATACAGGTTGCGCACCGTAAAGCGCCCCGAATCCGCGACATGCGCGGCCCCCAGCACCGGACGGTTCTCGAACCAGTTGCGTGCCCGCGTCTCACCCGAAAAACTGATCCATACGCTGCCGCTGCGGGTCAGGGGAATGTATTTCAGCACATCGAAGGGGTCGTCACCCTTCTTTTTATTGCGCAGGCTGCTCCAGTCCTCCGCCCAGCGCGCCACGCCATAACGGCCGACGGGGCCAAAGCCCGCCGCTTCGCCACTGTCGCGGTTGAACACGCCCCAGTCATACTGGTGACCCGACGGGCGGCGATACGCCATGGCGGGCATGCGGATGGGCTGGCCCACGGGGTTGGCCGATGGCAGGTACTCGACCGGCGGCACGGGAACGGCGTGCACATGGATGTTTTCCGGCGCACTGCGTCCCGGTTGCGTGACGGATGCAAAAGCCGCGGGGACCTGCGCGCCCCATGCCAGCGCACCGGATACCGGCAGGACAAGGGCGGAAAAAGACCGTCGCCCCATGGAGCGGACACGCCGCGGAACCGCGCGGACGGAAAGATCAGACATACGGTGGAAAAGCGCCTTTCGTTACGAAACAATTCCAATAACGGCATTTCCCGGTATCGCAAACGAAAACCGCGAACATGGCGCATCGGCAATGGCAGCACACAGGCACTGCACAATCGGGGCCAAAGGCGGTAGCAAGTTCATATTGCTTCCGGATATGGTTACCTGTACGGAACAGAGACAGCGAAAAGATGTTTCAGGGGCAAGGCAGGAAGGGAACGAAATGAAATTCGTTATTGCCGTCATCAAGCCGTTCAAGCTCGATGAGGTGCGTGAGGGGTTGCATTCCATCGGGGTAGACGCCCTGACCGCAACCGAGGTCAAGGGGTATGGCCGCCAGAAAGGCCAGACCGAAATCTATCGCGGTGCCGAATACAACATCCAGTTCCTGCCCAAGATCAAGCTGGAGATCGCGGTGGCGGACGCACAGTGCGACAAGGTGGTGGACGTGATCCAGAGCGCCTCGTGCACCGGCAAGATCGGCGATGGCAAGATTTTCGTCCTCGACCTTGAACAGGCAATGCGTATCAGGACACAGGAAACCGGAGAAAACGCGCTGTGATCACAAAGATTGGCAAGAGCGCCCGCCAGTGCGGGCCTGCGGCCGCAACTGTCGCGCTGTCCATGGGCAGCCTGCCCGCCATGGCGGCCGACGCGGCCCCCGCCGCGATTGATACGGGTGATACGGCATGGATGCTGATCAGCACGGGCCTTGTGCTGATGATGACCATTCCCGGCCTTGCCCTGTTCTATGCCGGGATGGTGCGCAAGAAGAACGTGCTGGCCACCCTCATGCAGTCATTCAGCATCTGCTGCATCATGACGGTCGTGTGGATGGTGCTGGGCTACAGCCTGACCTTCACATCTGGCAACGCATTCATCGGCGGCCTGTCGCGCGTGATGCTCAACGGCCTTGGCGCAGGGATCAGCAAGGGGTCCGACGTGGCCTTCACCATGGCCGCCGGCACGCCCGCCGCGACAACCATGACCATTCCCGAAAGCGTGTGGATGACGTTCCAGATGACGTTCGCCATCATCACGCCCGCGCTGATTACCGGCGCGTTTGCCGAACGCATGAAGTTCAGCGCGCTGTGTGTTTTCACCGTCCTGTGGTCGCTGATCGTGTACGTACCGGTGGCCCACTGGGTCTGGGGGCCGGACGGCTGGGTCGCCAGCAAGATTGGCGCGATCGACTTCGCCGGTGGCACCGTCGTGCATATCAATGCCGGTATCGCGGGCCTTGTCGCGGCCCTGGTGATCGGGCGGCGCAAGGGTTATGGGGAAGAAGACCTGTCCCCCTATAACCTGACCTACGCCATCATTGGCGCGTCCCTGCTGTGGGTGGGCTGGTTCGGGTTCAATGCCGGGTCCGCCGTGGGGGCCAACGGCCGCGCGGGCATGGCCATGGCCACCACCCAGATCGCGGCGGCCGCTGCTGGCGTGTCGTGGATGTGTGCCGAATGGCTCAAGACCGGGAAGCCAACCGTGCTGGGCATCATTTCCGGCGCCGTGGGCGGGCTTGTGGCCATTACGCCTGCGGCGGGCTTCGTGCTGCCCGGTGGCGCGCTGATGATCGGCCTGGCCGCCGGCCTCATCTGCTTCTGGGGCGCGACGGGCCTCAAGCACATGATGGGCTATGACGACAGCCTTGATGCCTTTGGCGTGCATGGCATTGGCGGCATCGTGGGCGCGCTGCTGACCGGCGTGTTCGCCTATGGCCCGCTTTCGGCTACCGACGCCAGCCCCGAAGGGGTCAGCGGGTCGTTTTCGCAGTTCGTGGCGCAGGCGGAATCCGTTGGCATCACCATTGTCTGGTGCGCGGTGCTGACGTTCATCCTGCTCAAGCTGATTGACCTGACCATCGGCCTGCGTGTCACGCGCGACGAGGAAATGGAAGGGCTGGACATGAGCCTGCATGGCGAGCGGATCAATTCCTGATCCCCTCCGCCCCTTCCTGCATCCCACGAAACTGAGGGCGCCCCCGACGAGGCGCCCTTTTTTCATGCGCAATAATCCATTGATAAAAAAATAAAAGTTTTTGGGTGCCGCCTTTTTTCAAAAAGGCGGTGTTCTTTGAAGCTTTTTGAAAAAAGCTTCACCAAAAACTTCTTTCAATCCACTACATCGCACCGCATTGCGCAGCGTGACCCGGGGGGAAAGCCCGCCTGCGCTTCCTCCCGCAACACAGCGGCAAGACGTGCATCCGGCATGTCGGATGGGAGCAGGTAAAAGCCTGATTTTTGGTAAAACGGGGCATTCCACGGAATGGTACGGAAGGTTGTCAGCGTAAGCCCGGACAGGCCGAGCTTACGGGCATCGTCATACGCCGCTGATAACAGCCGTCGCCCCAGCCCCCTGCCCTGCCGGTCAAGGGCTACCGACATTTCAAGGATATGCAGGTCCTGCCCACAGGGCTGGGCACTAAGGAAGCCCGCGATCCGCCCCTGTTCATCCACCGCGACCCAGCAGGTGCGCGTGGCGATGCAGGCCCGGTGTGCGTCAACAGACATGACCCCGTCATCCGCCACCCAGGCCAGTTCGGGCACGCTACGGAAAGCCTGCCCGGCCGAGCGTTCGATGGCGGGAAGGAAGCGGGCGTCATCATCGACCGCCTCACGGATGGAAAAAGACATAAAGGTCATCCCGGTTGTGTAACGGGATGACCCTAGCACATCCGTCAGAACGACTGTGAAATACCGGTCAGGATGGTCCGGCGCAGCCCGTATTGCGGCGCGCCCACGCCCACGCCCGTGCCGCTGCGCAGCATGTAGGGGTGATCGAACAGGTTGGTCACATCCAGCCGCAACTGCGTGGTGCGCAGGAAGCGGGAGTGGAACAGGTCACGGAAGGACTGCACGACCGACATGTTGAACGTCGCGTATTGCGGAATGGCGCTTCCGTTCGGGATGGTGTCACCATTGGACAGGTTCTGGTCCTGCCGCAGGCCACTGCCATACACCATCGTCGCCGACACGCGCGTGGGATGCCCGCTGCGATAGAAGAATGTATATGATCCCCCTGCCGAGGCCGTCCAGCGCTGGTCATGATCCAGATGGATCCAGTGATTGCTGATATATTTCAGGTCATCGGCATCAAAGTTGAACTGTGCGCTGGTAATGTCCTTGCCGATTGCCCGCGACCACGCGAAATTGCCGTACAGAGACAGCGGCCCATGGTCATAGGACGTGGAAAATTCATACCCGTTGACCTGCCCACGCCGGTAATTGAACCCGGACAGGATGATCGGCGCACCGAACTGCCCTTCATCAATCAGGTTATGGGCCAGCTTGTAATAGGCATCGAACGATACGCGCCAGCCAGGCAGGATGACCTGCTCGATACCTGCATCAAAATAATGGTCACGCTCGGCCTTGACCGTATCGCTACGGCTGACATCGGTCGCAGCCGAGGTATTGGCGAACTGCCGCAGGTCGGACCCACCCACGACCTCGAACGGCGGCGGGGTGAAGTAACGGGAATAGCCCGCATGCAGCGCAGCCCCCTTCCACGCCCGCCATACCACATTGATGCGCGGGCTGAGCTGGTGTTCGTTGGTATATTCGCCCACGCCGTCAAAGCGCAGGCCGTAATTGACCGTCACGTTATGCAGCGGCCGCCATTCATCCTGCGCGTACAGGCCGTAGATGTCGCCCGTGCGGCCATTGCCGGTATGGTACGAGGCGAACTGGCCATCAGGCGCACCATTGACGTGCACAAGCGAATCAGCCTTGGTGATGTTACGCTCGGCAAAGACCTGAAAGCCGAAGCGCACGGTATGGTCAGGCCGCACGCGCCATGTCACGTCGCTCTGGGTGCCGGTGGACATGACCGAGCGTTCGGCATGCTGGCTTATGCCCATATAGGCCAGGTCGCCCAGATTGGGGTCGGGGCTGTAGCCCAGGCTGCTGTAGCGCGAGAAGACCGATGTCTGGAGCGAGAAGGCCCCGATTTCCTTCTGCAGCGACAGGATGCCGAAATCGGTGATCTGCTTCTGGCGTTCATTGAGGTTGGACGCACTTGGCGCACCCGGCACCGACACGCACGGCGAATCAGCACCCGCGCAGGGAAAGGTCTGGCCACCGATATTGGGCAGCTGGTACTCGGCGTTGGAGACACCGGCAATCAGGCTGATCCGCGTGTTTTCATCTACCGTATACCGCACGTGGCCAAGGAAATGGTACTGGTTGCTCAGGTCATGCGGTGCATTGAAGGACGGGGTCGTGTTCTCGATCCCCACCCGGTCATGCACGTAATCGGCGGTGAAGAAGTAATCCCACTTGCCATGCTGTCCCCCATACTGGGCGGAGGGAAAGAAATAGTCCCGCGCCCCACCGTAAATGGACACGTTGCCGCCCTTGTTGGTGGACCCGTTCTTGGTGTTGATGTCCACCACCGCCGCCTGCAGGAAACCGTACTGAACCGGCAATGCGCCAGTTGAAAGCGACAGGTTGTCGGCAAAGCGCGTCATCAGCGTCTGGCCAAACACGTTCATGCCTTCGGGCAACTGCACGCCATCAAGGCGGAACTGCACCTCGTTATGATCACCACGGACATGGATCTGCCCGTAACTGTCCTGCGCCACGCCGGGGGCCTGCAGCAGCACGCTGTTCATCCCGGCGTTATCGCCACCGGGAATGGTTTCCAGCGCCTTGCGGCTGAAGGCATGCACCGTGGCCCCGGTGGACGGCTGCAACTGGATACGCGCACGGTCCAGCCTGGCGGTGACCGTCATGGCGTCCGGGGCGGATGACCGGCGCGTGATTTCCCCATCCGTCACCGGCGTGATGGCCGTGTCGGTCGTGGTGGTGGACGTGCCTGTCGCCGTCGTGGTCTGCGCCACGAGGGAGGAAACCGGCGTAAACGCGGTCATGGCCGCCAGCACGGCGGGGGACAGCGGGCGGCGGAAGAACCATAAGCGGATCATGTCAGGGTGGGCTCGCATCCAGTCAGGAGATTTCGGATGCCTCCGTCGTATATTGGTACAATATAACATAACAGACTAAAAAAGCAGGCTTCCTCGCGACGCAGCCGGAATGTTGTTTTTATGCAACATAAGCATGGCCGTCCTGACTTAGACACAGGGCAACCCACGCCACGGACCATTCCGTCAGCGCGTTGATGCGGCAATATGCAGGGGAAACCCGTTCAGGATGCAGGACAGGCGCAAGGCTGTTTCAAACGCCCATCCGTAAAATATTCCAAAACTGAAAGAAGTTTTTGGTGAAGCTTTTTTCAAAAAGCTTCAGAAGGCACGCCGTGTTTATGAAAAAAGGCGGCACCCGAAAACTTTTATGATGTCGAACCGGAACCGGATCCCGGGCATTCCATCACGACCGGGGGCTGGCGCGGGGCGTCACGCAGATAGGCATTGAGGAACGTCCGCACGGCGGAGCGGGCGATGAATTCGATATGCGCCTCATCCGTATTGACCGGCAGTTGCAGCCGTGCGCGCGCCACAATCCTGGTCTGGCACAGGCCATAGAACTGTTCCGCCGCGAAAACCGGGTCGGGAATGTTCAGCACGCCCGCGTCATTGTGCTGCATAAGCCACGCTGACAGGATGCCAATGGCCTTCTCCGGTCCATGCTTCCAGAAGGTTTCGGCGAGGTCGGGGAAGTTGCCCGCCTCTGAAATGATGATGCGGTGGAGCATGAGCGACAGCGGCGATGTCAGAAGCCGGATCATGGCCACGGCAAGGTGTTCGAGCGATTCCGTCAGGTTGGCCCCTTCGTCAATCCGGCTGAACAGTAGGGGCATCTTCTCGCACGCGCACTGTTCCACGAAGGCGGAGAACAGCGTGGCCTTGCTTTCGAAATAATTGTACAGCGTTCCCTTGGACACGCCCGCATCCCGGGCGATGCCCGACATGCTGGCCCCTTCGTATCCCTGCCGGGCAAAGACACGCGCGGCACCGGCCAGGATCTGCTGGCGCTTGGCCGCGGACGCACCGGACAGCGGGCAGCTTTCGGCCTGTGTCTGGCCCCGATGCTCTGACGTGGTACCCATGGAAATCACCCTGCTCCCAATATCGGTGCGTACTTTCGATTGACCCCGTGAGGAAAGCCGATAGGCTAGGGGACTGACCGAACTGATCGGTCAATTCATGGCATGGCCGCGAAACCATGCCAAGGGCATACAGGTTTATATCAACTGTTTTCAGGGACAACAGGGGGCCGCGTTGGTGGGTAGGGGATTTTCATGGCGCACGGCGGTGGTTGGGTTGTCGGTCATGACCGCCGGGTGTGCGGTTGGCCCGAACTTCCACAAGCCGACCCTTTGGACGCCCAAGGAATATGGTGGCCCGAAGCGTATCGCCACGACCGGCAGGGATGGCACGCCCACGCAGGTCGCAAGCCAGACCACGTCGGATGACCCCGATACCGCGTGGTGGACCATCTTCAACGATCCCGAACTGACAAAGCTGGAACAGCGCGTCGCCACCGACAACCTTGATGTCCGCCGCTATGCCTACCGCATGGCGCAAAGCCGCGCGGAACTGCGTATCGCAGGCGCCGAACGCTACCCCGCCATGTCGGCCACCGGGTCATACGCCCGCCAGCAGTACAGCACCAAGATGCTGCAGCGGATCGTGACGGATGTGGAAAGCGACCCGCAACTGAGCAACAACCCCGTATTTTCCCAATACGCGCCACCGCCCGGACAGGCCAAGATCCCGCTGTTCAACCAGTGGCGCGACAGCATTGACGCCACGTGGGAAGTGGACCTGTGGGGCCGCGTGCGCCGCCAGTACGAAGCCGCCGCCGCCCAGACGCAGGCCACGAACGAAGCCCGGCGCGGCATGCTGATTTCACGCCAGGCCGAAGTCGCGCGCGATTACATGGACCTGCGCAATACGCAGGAACAGCTGCGTATCGTCATGGAAAACCGCGACGTGGCCAAATCCATGCTGGACCTGAACCAGCAGCGCTACGCCAAGGGACTGGCCAGCGACATGGAAGTGGAACAGGCCCGCGTGCAGTACCAGAACACGCTGGCGCAACTGCCCCAGCTTGAGCAGCAACTGGTGGCACAGGTCAACGCACTCAGCCTGCTTATGGGCGAGCCGCCGCGCGCCCTGTCCGACGAACTACTGACCGCTTCCGCCATTCCGCCCGTCCCGCCGCGCGTGCCCGTTGGCGTGCCATCCGAACTGGCGCGCCGCCGTCCTGATATCCGCCGCGCCGAAGCCAACCTCCACGCCGCAACCGCGCAGGTGGGCGAGGCTGTGGCCGAATTCTATCCGCGCGTGACGATCAATGCCGGGTTCGGGTTTGAATCCCTGTCCTTCCGCGATCTGGGTTTCTGGAACGCCAAGGCATGGAATGTCGGCCCGTCCATCACCCTGCCCATCTTCCAGGGCGGACGCCTGCGCGGACAGCTGGAACTGCGCAAGGCGGCGCAGAAGGAAGCAGCCATCAGCTACCAGCAGACCGTGCTGGGCGCATGGCATGACATTGATAACGCACTGACCGCCTATACCGATGAACAGGTCCGCCATGACAACCTGACCCAGCGCATGGAAGCCAGCCACCATGCCCTGCAACTGGCGCAGGACCAGTACCGTCACGGAATGGTCACCTACCTGAACGTGCTGGACAGCCAGCGCCAGTACCTGGGCGCACAATCCGACCTGACCACCAGCACGGCCACCATATCGGGCAATCTTGTCCGTCTTTACAACGCACTGGGTGGCGGCTGGGAAACCACATACCCCGAACCCGCCCCCCGCACGAAGCAGGCGAAGGCAACGCAATCCCCCGCTACGACCACCACGCCCGCAGCCACCTCCACTGCCGCTCCATCGCACCAACCGGCCTGAATCCGGCGTTAAAGGCTTGGCGCGCACGCGCCTTGCTAGTATAAGCCGCCCCGTTCCCGACTGGATTGGCACACGCCGCCACACGGAACCACGGCGCAGGGACCTGTCATCATGATTACATTGCCCCCCGATTATCGCCCTTCGGATGATGAGGAATTCATGAATCCGCAGCAGGTGGAATATTTCCGCCTCAAACTGCTGAAGTGGCGCGCGGATCTCCTCAAGGAAGCGGACGAGACACTGGCCAGCCTGTCCGAAGGCGGCATTCACGAAGCGGACATTACCGACCGTGCCAGTGTCGAGACGGACCGCGCGCTGGAACTGCGCACGCGCGACCGGGCGCGCAAGCTGATTTCCAAGATCAACCAGGCGCTGCTGCGCGTCGAGGCCGGCACCTACGGCTATTGCGAGGAAACGGGCGAACCCATCGGCCTGAAACGGCTGGAAGCCCGCCCCATCGCGACCCTTTCGATCGAGGCACAGGAACGCCACGAACGCATGGAACGCATCCACCGCGACGACTGACGCCCCCTGCCTTCCGGCTGGATGACCCCAATTTACCAGAATACGACAAAAGGGGGTTGCCAGCCGATGCAGGAAAAGTTAGGAAGCGCGCATACAGTGCTGCTGTAGCTCAGTGGTAGAGCACTCCCTTGGTAAGGGAGAGGTCGACAGTTCAATCCTGTCCAGCAGCACCATGATTTCCCTGGATTTTGTTGTTCCGCGTTTCTGTGTTGTCTGCTCCACGTGGACCAGAGAAGACCGATAGGGCATCAGTGGCTTTTTTCAGCCAGTCCGGGCCGTGGTGTCCATAGACCCGCGCGATCATCTAGAGACTGTTTTCCAAAAACTTGGCGACCATCTCAAAGGGCACGCCTGCCATCGCCATCCATGCGGCAAAGGTTACCGTGGCGTATGAGGGACCGTGTTCTCTCTATCCGCAGCATCACCCACCCTTCTGGCGAATGCATGGACGTTCCCTATCCCCCTCGACCGCGTGCGTGTGGCCGCATATGCTGCCGTGACTGCCTGACCCCATCGCAACACAGGCGGGGCGGACGGATGGCATCACTTGTTCTTGTGAAGGGCATGGATCCCATATTAAAGCAGTGCCGCAGGCGGGGACGGGAACGGTAGGCACCTCCATGATCGAGAACATGCATTTCGGAAACATTGCCATTGTGGGCGATGTGATACTGGACCGTTATATTTCCGGCCGGATTGACCGTATCTCCCCCGAGGCCCCCGTGCCGGTACTGGTGCATGAACACCTCAATGCCGTAGCTGGCGGGGCTGCCAATGTGGCGGCGAATGCTGCGGCACTGGGCGCGCGCGTCTCGCTTGTCGGGCTGGTGGGGACAGATGAATACGCAGACTATCTGATCCAGACCCTTGCACGGTGGGACCAGATCAACTGCCGCGGCCTGGTACGCGACGCCCATCGCCAGACCACGACCAAGACACGGGTCATGAGCGGCCGCCAGCAGATCGTGCGCATTGATAACGAGGACACCCATCCCCCTGGTCCCGCCATACAGGCCGAACTGGTGGACAGGGCCTATACGGCCATAGACGGAGCCGACATCCTGATCTGCTCGGATTATGGCAAGGGCGTGCTGGATGACGGTGTGCTGGAAAAAATCATTGCACGCGCCCGCATACGCGGCATTCCCGTCATTGTCGATCCCAAGCGCACGTCCTTTGCCGCCTATCGCGGGGCGACGCTGGTTACGCCCAACCGGCAGGAACTGGGACGGGCCACGGGCCTGCCGGTGCGGACCGATGACCAGATCATTGCCGCGGCGCAGGCCGCAGGTGCGCAGTTTGGTGGCAGCGTGCTGGTCACCCGTTCGGAAGAAGGCATGACCCTGTGGCAGGATGACGGGACGGTCAGCCATGTGCGCAGCCGGGCGGCCGAGGTCTTTGACGTCTCGGGCGCGGGGGACTGCGTGGTCGCGACCGTGGCCGCCATCCTGTCGGCGGGACAACCCATGGAAACGGCGGTGACCATCGCGAATACGGCCGCCGCCGTGGCGGTGGGCAAGCTGGGCACGACCACCGTTTCACGCGCCGAACTCAGCCACGCGCTGATGCGTGACATGCCGGATTCGGGAAAATGCGTCTCCCTTGAACAGGCGGCGGCCATGGCGCGGGACTGGCGGCACCATGGGGCACGGGTTGTCTTTACCAACGGGTGTTTTGATCTGCTGCATCCCGGTCATATCGCCCTGATACAGAAGGCTGCGGCACAGGGGGACAAACTGATCGTGGCGCTGAATACCGACCGCTCCGTCCGCCGCCTGAAGGGGGAAAGCCGTCCCATACAGGATGAACGCGCACGGGCCACCGTGATCGGCGCGCTGCGCAATGTCGATCTGGTCGTGCTGTTTGACCAGGACACGCCGGAGGACGCTATCCGCATGATCCTGCCCGATGTCATCGTAAAGGGTGCTGATTATCGTGAGGATGAAGTGGTGGGCGGCGATATTGTAAAAGCCAATGGCGGCCGTGTCGTGCTGGTTGACATCATGCCCGGCCGATCAACCACCTCGCTTGTGCGGCAGGCGGCCGGACAGTCCGGAGCCGAGACTGATACCCCGGCGTGACACCTGCCCGCTTCCAGACATGGGCTGTCCGCCAGGCCCTGCCGCTATGGTCTGAAAATGGGTTCGACAGGGATCGGACCCTGTTCCATGAACGGCTTGATTTCAAC
>NZ_VWPI01000101.1 GCF_015155755.1 Komagataeibacter sp. FXV3
CCATCCCCCTGCCCGCCCTGCGCCTGATGGTGCAGGCCCGCCAGATCGCGACCTATTGCCGCGCAGCCCTGCGTGGCGACTCGCCCACGGGGGAGATGGCCCTGCGCTGCCTTGCGGAAGTCGAACGCCGCTACCACCGTGCCGATGGCGCGGCGGGGTGGGTTTTCTCCGTTGCCCCCGACGGGCGGCCCGCCGACGGGCGGCGCGACCTGTACGCCCATGCCTTCATCCTGTATGCCCATGCGTGGGCTTATCGCCTGTCGGGCGATCCGGACCTGCGACGCCGCGCGGGCGATGCGGCAGACGAACTGGAGGCCATATTCCGCACCTCCGGCCCGGGATTCATGGATGCCGTGCCGCCCCATGACGCCATCCGGCGGCAGAACCCCCACATGCACCTGCTGGAAGCATGGCTGGCGCTGTTCGAAGCCACGGGAGAGGATATTTACCGTGACCGTGCCGCTGCACTGGTCACGCTGGCCACCACGCGCTTCATTGACCCGGCCAGCGGCCTGCTGCTGGAAGATTTCACCGCTGACTGGCACCCCCTTCACCCTGCGGGCCAGAACCGGGCGGAACCGGGTCACCTGCTGGAATGGTCATGGCTGCTGCATGAATACCTGCGCCTGTGCGCACCACGGGATGCGGACGGTATCCGGCAGGTTGCCGAACGGCTGCATCGGGTTGCCCTGGCCCATGCCGCGTCCGCCCGTCCCCCCGTCATCCGCAATGCGGTGGGGCAGGATGGACGGGTCATGGACGGGGGCACGCGTATCTGGCCCCAGACGGAACTGATGCGCTCCCTTGGAACGAATATGGGGTCATCGGGCATGATCGCGGGCGTGCTGGCGCATTTCGCCACCCATTATATCCCGCCCCACCTGAATGGAGGGTGGATCGACCGCCTGAACGCGGACGGGACACCGGCCATGGATCATATGCCCGCCAGTTCGCTGTACCATATTTACGGAGCGGTCTGCGACCTGACCGATGGCAGGGCGGGCGCTGGATAAACGTTTTCGGGTGTCGCCTTTTTTTCAAAAAGACAGCATCCCTTGAAGCTTTTTGGGGTCTGTTGGGAATTATACTTTTTCAAAGTCACCAAATGTGATTCAAAATCCGTATGGATCGCTTCGTACTGACAGACGCCCAATGGGCGCAAATGGAACCGCTGTGCCTTGGCAAGAAAACAGATCGCGGGCGCAGCGGGCAGGACAACCGTCTTTTCATTGAGGCGGTCCTCTGGATTGCCCGGACCGGCAGCCCATGGCGGGACCTTCCGACGTATTTCGGACATTGGAACTCTGTCTATTCCCGTTACAGCGACTGGATGAAAGCCGGTGTTTTCAAACGGCTTTTTGAAGCGGTCTCTGACGATGCCGACATGGAATATGCGATGATCGACGGCACGGTGGTCCGGGTTCACCGCCATGGCCAAGGCGCAAAAGGGGGACCCGAAGTCAGGCGATAGGACGCAGTGTGACGGGATGGTCCACCAAGATCATCGCCATGACTGACGCCCTGGGCAATCTGGTACGCTTTACGCTTATCCCCGGCCAGCATTACGACACGGTCGGGGTGGCGCCGCTTCTCGAACCGGCTGATTTCGAGGGACTTCTTGCTGACAAGGCGTTCGATGTCCACTGGATCGTGGACACCATACGCGCGCAAGGGGCCCGCGTGGTCATTTCCCAGCGTCGGAACCGCCTCGACAGGCGATCCTTCGATGGCGCCCTGTTCAAGGCGCGCCATCTCATCGAGAACTTCTTCTGCAAGCTCAAGGAGTTCAAGCGCATCGCCATGCGAAGCGACAAGACCGACAGATCATTCGCAGCGATGATTTATCTCACCGCCGCAATCATCAATTCGCGTTAATTCCCAACAGACCCTGAAAAAAGGCAGCACCCAAAAACTTTTATTTTTATCAATTCATTACTTGGCGATACCGTTCAGGGCGTTCCCATTCGGCAGAACCGGAATCCCGTCCCCGGTCGGTCATGACGTGCCAGCACATGCGCCAGGCGGGGCTGGGTCACGGTCGTGGCGATCTGTTCATCCATTTCCATCACGATAAAACGACGCGTGCCGCCATCTTCCGCGTTCAGGTCCATGACGGCCTGCGCTGTGGTGCCTGAACCGCCAAAGGCATCCAGCACCACGGCTGCGGGATCCGGACATAACGCGCGCAACAGGTAGGTCACCAGTGAAAGCGGTTTGGGATAATCAAAGCGCACGCCGCATTGTGCCAGTTCGGTCGCGGCCTGCTGCACCGTTCCCATGCCCTCCAGCACCGTCAGGATATGGCTGGGCTGCGCCTGCCGGTCCTTTTCCATAAAGACCGCACCGCTGGACGTCAGGTAAAAGCGCGTTTTCAGGCCCTGCCGGTCAATGATGTCGCGAAACCCCGCCGCGATGAAGGCCGCGCACTGACGGCGGGAACTCCACCCGCTGCGCAGGGTCACGGCCTGCGCCAGACGGCCGTCCCGGACCACAACCGGCGCATCAAACCGCGGCCAGAAGCCGGGATCGGTCGGGACGGGAATAACGCCATCATCAACGCGGGCGGGAAAGCCCGCCGGCAGCACAAGGTCGGACACCGGGTTGCGCGGTCCATTCTTGATGATGGTGTTGCGGATGACCGGCCGCCGCAGCTTGCTGCGCGCGCCCACCTGCGGGGCCAGCACGCGGCCGGGCACGAAGCGCCTGGCGTCGCGTGCAAACACCACGACATATTCATGGTTGGTCTTGATCCGGCTGTGGTTGTCGATATTGCCGGTATTGACCCATACAAACGTCGCCAGAAAATTTCCGGGCCCGAATGCCTCCTCCATCAGCAGGCGCAGGCGGGGATATTCGCGGTCATCAATACAACAGGCAATCACGCCATTTTCCGCCATAAGCTGCCGCAGTTGCAGCAGGCGTGGATACATGAGGCACAGCCAGCGGTCCTGTCGTGACAGGCTGCCTGCCTTCTCCGGTCCAAGGACTGTCTCCAGCCAGCGCAGGGCGGCGGGGGTGCTGGCGCTGTCATCATACAGCCAGTCGCGTCGCCCGGTATTATAGGGCGGGTCGATCAGCACCATGTCCACCTGCCCCGCATGATCGGGCATGAGCGCACCAAGTGCCGCAAGATTATCCCCCAGGATAACCATATCACCCCCCTCCGCCGCCCCGCAGGACAGATGGGGATCAACCAGCAGCACATCCGCGCGCATCCGTTCCAGACAGGTCGCAACGGCGTGCTTGCCCTCCCATTCCAGCGTGGCCACGTGCCCTCCCGTTCCTGCCTGCCCATTTCAGTTTCCCCCACCTCCTGCTCCGTATGCAAATGGGAGAGTGATATATTAACCAATGATTTTATATATTATGATTGATAATATCATAAACAGGCCAGCATGGGTCAGCCAGTAAAAGCTTGATATGTCTTATGAAAGCACGTCGCCGCAGCCGGCTGGCACCTGCCGGATTACTGCGTTGCGCGCACGTCCACGCGCGGCACTCCGGAGATTACTGGCGTCAATCGCAATACAGCGACCCTGTCCTACCGCAAGATTCGGGAAATTATTGCCAGACATATCGCAGAAAAAGTCGCCATTTTCGGGCTACTCAAGCGCAGCGGCCGCGTCCATACCGTGATGCCCCTCCCGATGCGGTCCCCAAATTTATTCTGCCATCCCGTCCAAGACCGTGACGACATGAATTACCGCCCCGCCACTTGCATCGGTTCCGCCAGCACGTATGCGATGCGCCCGTTGGACCGCCAGCAGCATAGACCACACGACCGTCACCCGGATCATGGCGTGCCTACCCTGGCGCCCCCGATCGGACCATTCCGGTTTTATGGTTGCATATCATGCGGGTAATGGTGCCATGCCCGCAGATATGATAGGCCTGTTCAGGGAAAAGTTTCGTAACCAGCCAGACTGATACAGGATACGGTTTTTTGAATCGCGACCTTTTCAACAGCAAGGCCATGGATACGCTGGAAGCGATGCTGAACACGCGCACTGTGAACGAACTGGCCGCCCAGTTTCATAAAGCTGTCAGCCAGATCGGTGATTTCTACTGTGTTGCGGGCATCATCAAAAAATTCCAGCCCGGTGGCCTGCGCCCCACGACATCCAGCTATCCTGTCCAGTGGACCAGTCATTACATGAGCCGCAATTACGGGCAGGTGGACCCGGTTCTGCGTCGTGCAATGACCAGTCATACAGGGTTCGGGTGGCATGCATGCGACCCGGTGCAGAAGCAGGAAAAAGCACTGGTCACCGACATGCATGA
Organism: Komagataeibacter sp. FXV3; assembly: GCF_015155755.1. Lineage (GTDB taxonomy): Bacteria > Pseudomonadota > Alphaproteobacteria > Acetobacterales > Acetobacteraceae > Komagataeibacter. Next base: position 4,282 of record NZ_VWPI01000101.1, read on the forward strand.
CCTTGGCCTGCAGGACGGCTTTGTCATGCCGATCCACGGCCCGGATTCTTCGGTCTTTCTGGTCAATTTCGGACAACTTGCACGCAAGGCGATATCACGGCGCGTTCAGGCGGCCCTTTCAATGCTGACCATGCAGTATTATCAGCATTACCATTACCTGACGGCGGCACCGGAACCGGAACTTCCCCTGCTGACACAGCGCGAATGCGAATGCCTGTCATGGGTGGCGAATGGCAGGACCACGGTGGATATCTCGGATATCCTGAAGCTGAATGAAAATACCGTAAAATTCCATCTCAAGAATGCGCAGCGCAAGCTGGAATGCACCAACCGCGTCACGACCGTGCTCAAGGCCATCTCGCTTGGCCTGATTGTCATCTAGCATTCTGCCCGTCAGGCCCGTTACCTGACGGCACCATGGCAGTCCATGCCACATGCCCTGCATGGCGGCATCCCAACGGTGCGATTTATGTAATGCTGGTACAGGATACGCCCTGTAACCCACGCTTCACCTGCAATCCGGGTAAAAAATAAGCGGGCTGGATAATCAATTATTAATTGATCTGCCCTAGCAGAATGACTGTGCGCGCCCGACAGGTGGCCCTGCCGCCAGTTATTCCATTCCGCCCCAGCCAAGGTAAAGACATTGTCCGCGGACTTGCTCCTGACATTGACCCCGACCGAGCAGCAGGATCTTGAAACCATAGAGGAATCAGGCCTGTTTGATGCTGATTTCTATCTTTTGGTGCATCAGGACGTTGCCGGGTCGAAAATCGATCCCCTGATCCACTATGTCAAATACGGTTTCCGGGAAGGACGCCAGCCCAACCGCAATTTCCGCCCCGCGTCATATCTGCGCCAGTATCCCGATGCGGATGCCAACAACCGCAACCCCTTCATCCATTTCCTGAAAACACATGGCGGCTGCCATATCGCCCATCATGGGCTGTTGCCCCGTTTCCACCTGGAAGACCTGAGCATCGGCGCAAGAACGCTGGAACAGCTGCCGTTCTTCACCCCCGATCTCTATCACGACATCAACCGCGACATTGAACGCGCGACTACTGACATGGCCGAACATGCCCTGCTGTATGGCGTGCCGGAAGGGCGACGCATTTTCGGCGCCCTGCATGTTTCACGCACACTGGGCGCGCTGTGCGCGGCCAGGGGGCTGGATGATGCGGACTACATGGTCGCTGATGGCACGGTGCCGGACAGTATCGGTGTCTATTACAATTCCCACGGCAATGTATTCATTCACGAAATCGCATCGGACCTGTGCACGACATTGCGCGAGAGCGGGCTGAACTGTGTTCTGCTGGATGAAACCGGCAATCCCGATGACCGGCCCGAACTGTGCATTTTCGTAGCGCCGCATGAATTCTTCCATCTGGGACAGGGTCAGGACTGGGCCACTGGCGCCATCATTCGTGACGCCATCATGTTCAATACCGAACAGCCACAGACCCTGTGGTTTGAACGCGGCATTCCCTTCCTGCTCATGGCGGCCGGTGTCATCGATATCTGTCACCAGATGGCGGAAAGCTTCCGGCAGGCCGGGCTGCCAGCCATCCATTTCACCCCCAATATCGGCACGGAACGCACCTACCTGCACAAAGGCGACATGCAGCATGCCATGGTACGCATTCTGCCGCCTGCATGCCGCAGGCAGCCCGACCGGAACACCCCTTTTGCCGACCGGCAACTCGATATCAGTTTCTTTGGCGGCCTATCGGCGCACCGGGAGAAATTCTTTGCCCGCAATGCCGGTTTCTTCGCGCAGTTTCGCAATTACTTCTATTATCGCAAATTCACCACGCCCATAGATAGCAGCCCGCGGGACAATCCCCTTTCCCGCCTGGCATCGCATGTAGCGGGGCATTCCCGTATCGCACTGAACATCCACCGTGACGATTACGGTTTTTTCGAATGGCACCGCATCGTCAAGGGCGCGATGGCCAATGGCAGCGTGGTGGTATCCGAACCCTGCCTGCCGCATCCGGTCTTTCGCCCCAATGTGCATTTCCTTGAAGAAAGCGGCCGCCACATTCCCAACCTGATCGAATGGCTGCTGAACACGCCCGATGGTCAAGCAAAGGCCGAGGAGGTGCGCCTTGCGGCCATGCAGGCCATCGATACCCCCGCCCATAACCGTGCGCGCTGTGCGCGGATACGCGGGTTCATTTCGCATGTATGGAGCACACCGGAGGCATGAGCATCACCGCCCCATGGATGGCCACCGGCCAGACCGCGTTCACATTCCGCAGCCGTCGCAAGAAACCGGCGGACCTGGTCAGCATATGCCTTACCAATTTCAATTATGGCCGGTATGTTCCCGAAGCCCTCGATTCCATTGCGGCCCAGACCCATACGGCCCTTGATCTGGTTGTGGTGGACGACCATTCGGACAGCGACGCGTCCGTGGCCCTGATTACGGCATGGATGGAAGAAAACCGTGACCGTTTCTGGCGCTGCACCCTGATCGTGCATCCGCGTAACCAGGGACCATCCGAGGCCCGCAATACTGCCTTCAAGCATGCCGTCGGCGCGTTTGTGTTCGTAATGGACTCGGATAACACCATATACCCCCGCGCCATAGCCCGGCTGCATGAAGCCGCGCGCGATGGCGGGTTTGACGCCACATACAGCCAGCTGGAATATTTCGGCAAGGAACAGCGCATCGGATCAGCCGACATATGGGATCCCGCCCAGATGGCGCGGGAAAACTACGTTGATGTAATGGCCCTGATCCGCCGACAGGCATGGGCGGATGTGGATGGCTACAGCCATATTGACCAGGGCTGGGAAGATTATGATTTCTGGCTGAAATTCATCGACCATGGCTTCGAGGCCGCGTACGTGCCCGAAATCCTGTGCCGTTACCGCATGCATGGCAATTCGCGCACTACGAACGATGCATGGGCCGCCCATGAAAGCCTGCGTGCCATCATGGCTTTCCGTCATCCCGAACTCAGCGCGCGCTATCACCTGCTGCCTGACGGGAAAGTATAAAAAAGTAATAAAAGTTTCCGGGTGCCGCCTTTTTCCAAAAAAGCGGCATTCTCCTAAGCTTTTTGAAAAAGCTTCACCAGAAACTTTTCATTGATTAGCCGGATATTTTAAAACGGGTATCGGAATCCCCTATGACGAAGGGATATTTCCGCCACTCCCGCTTGTCCCTATGATGCCGGGCATGAGACCGCATCCCCCCTGCGCCACACCACCTGCGACCCGCCGCCGGATTATCGTCACCGGCTGCGATCACACCTATTTCCATCTGGTGGGTGAACTGATCGCCTCCATACGCGATCATGCCGATACGCCCATCGGGGTCATCGACTGCGGCATGACGCCGGAACAGGTGGCACAGCTACAGGCACAGGGCATACGGACCATCACACCCCATATCCCCGATTATGCCCCCAGACGCACCATTCGGAACCGACCCAGCCTCGCCATCAACATAAGCAAGCTGTGGCTGGACCAGATGCTGCCGGAATTCGACCTGATTGCGTGGCTGGATGCCGATACATGGGTACAGGACGGACGCGCACTGGAACAGGTATTTGCTGCGGGTGAGAGCGGCACGCTGGCCATCGTGCCGGAAATTGGCGCCAAGATCGCCAACCTGCTGGGGGTGCGCTGGATCTGTCCGGGGTGGATGCAGATCCGCTCCTTCCTTTACAAGAATGCCAGTCGCGCCCGGCTGCCGTTCCATATCCGCAAGCGCATCGGCGCCAAACCCCTGCTGAACGCAGGCGTGTTCTGCCTGCATCGCAATGCCACGATCTGGCCCGTGCTGCGACGGTGGCAGGCGCTGATCCTGCCCCGGCGCGGCATGGCGTTTACACAGGACCAGCTATGCATGGCACTGGCGGTCTATATTGATGGCCAGCCCGTCACCTTTCTGGATAACGGTCACAACTACCTTGGCCCATGGCTGATGGATGAAACCACCGGGCAACTGGCCAACCTGTTCTTTCCCCATTCGCCCGTGGGCATCGTTCACATGGCATCCCAGAAGGCCATGCGCAGCGCGCTGGAAAACACCATGACCATCCCCACCGTTCAGGGTGGCCAGGTTGCCCTCAACCTGCGTTATGCCGGCATGCGCCAGTTCCGGCGCAACAGGTCAGAAACCGTTTGAAAAGTCCGGCCGGAAACATACCATTACCATCAGGAAATTTGGGGTGAAGCTTTTTTCAGAAAGCTTCAAAGAACGCTACCTTTTTTAAAAAAGGCGGCACCCAAAAACTTTTATTGTTTCTCAAACAGTCATTCAGCCTTTTTATCCGCACGCGCCGCCTGCACGCGTTCAGCGGCGCTGCGTAGCTGTTCAGCAAGGTTAAGGGCCAGTTCCGGGGGCAGTACGGTCACCACACGTTTGTTGCCCTTGGGCATGTGTTCGGGTGACGTTGCCATGAACAGGTCCATGACCACGATGGAATCCTGCACCGCTTCCGCCCCGCAACTGACGGTAGGATAGACCACAGCCCGACCGGCTGCATCGCGTTCTTCGTTCATGATGGAAAATACCTTGTCATGCCACCGTGTCAGCGCGCGGTGGGGGGACGTGTCTGTTCACGCCGCAGTTTCAGGTTCAGGTCCTGTATCGTCTTGCGCGCCATGGCCAGTTCGTCACGCATACGCGCCAGTTCCGTCTTCAGCGCCGCGATTTCGGCCCGCAGGGCGGGGGGATGATCAGCCATCTGCACACTTCCTTATGATATCAGGAGGGTTTGACACCGGACGCAAACCGGGCGCGCACCTGTTCAAACAGGGTCCGCGCCGCCATATCCTTTGCATCCGTATGGTCGATATGATGACGCATGTGTGCTGCAATTTCATCCGCATGCAGCACCTTGGCATCAACCAGCATCTGCATAAGGTCCATGACCACAAGCTGCTGGGCCGCAATCATCTTGACCACGGGCATCACCTTGGCCTGCGCCGCGTCGCCTGCTGCCTGCGCAAGGGCCTTGCGCAACTGGTCCGTGACCGCCTCATCATTCATGATTGTGCTACTCCGCTCTTGTCATCATGCGGCAGGCATGGTGATAGCAAACGGCCAGCGCAGCAATGCTGCCCATGCAGGGCGGCCCATAAGCTTACGATATACCTTCCGCCCAACAGGACCGTAAACCGCCATGTCATCCCCCATCATACCCGATGATGAATTACATGTGACCTACATACTGGCATCCGGCCCGGGCGGACAGAACGTCAACAAGGTCGCAACCGCGGCCCAGCTGCGTTTTGACGCCCGCAATTCGCCCACCCTGTCGGGCCGGGTCAAGCACCGGCTGATCGAGGTTGCAGGCAGCCGGATGACAGCCGATGGCGTGATCGTGCTGACAGCCCGGCGTTTCCGCAGCCAGACCCGCAACCGCGAAGATGCGGTCGCCCGCCTGCAGGACATGATTACACAGGCCAGCATGGTGCAGGCATACCGCGTGCCCACACGTCCCTCACGCACGCAGCGCAGGAAGCGGATGGACAACAAACAGCATCGCAGCCGCATCAAGCAGGGCCGCAGCGGCCGTTATACGGACTGAATACAGACAGGCCGCATCTTCAGAACAAGGCACGCCACAAGATATAAAGACGTTTCGCGTGAAGCCTCTTTTCAAAAGTTTCGGGAAAGGAACATCCAGACAACTTTTGTTGTGTCTTACCCGTGATTTATTTCCCAAACGGTTTCTTATGCAACCGCCTGCTTCTGTTCCGCCCTGATGCGCTGGAGCAGCGGCACGAATTCTGACAGATGCCCGATACGGATCAATCCCGGCCATTGCGGCGCAGGCCGCGACAGGTCACGCAGCAGTACGCAGGCCATGCCCGCGCGGCGGGCAGCTTCGGCACCGGCATCTGAATCTTCCAGCACAATGCAGTTACCCGGCGGAATGTTATCCTGTTCAGCCGCATACAAGTACAGGTCGGGCCGGGGCTTGGGCATGTTCAGGTCACGTCCCGAATGGATGCGGTCTTCATCCAGCATCCTGTCCAGACCCGTACTACTAAATTTCGCGTCCATTTCCGCCATGGATGAATTGGACCCGATACGCACCGGCAGCCCTAGGCCAAGTGTGGCCTTCAGCATGTCTTCCGCACCATCAACGGTCTGGGCGTCGGTTTTCATCATGGTGACGATGCGGTCCTGCACCTGCATGTCCCAGTCATCGGGTAATGTCCTGCCACTTTCCTGCGCGATGCGATCACGGATCTTGGCCAGTTCGCCGCCGGTAAACAGTTTGTTTGCCTGCTCGTCCGTAATGTTCCAGCCGTATTTCCGCGCTTCCTGCGCCATGATGCAGGTGGAGAGGTATTCCCCATCGACCAGAACGCCATCACAATCGAAAATAACCATGCGCAACTTCCCATCAGGACGCACGGCAGCGGGTAGTTGATTATCGGATTTGCCATGTAAATTCAAATTTCAGACCCTACCTTTCATGTACTTCTTGTGCACTGAAACAAAAACCATATTGCACCACAAGCCATAAATTAAGGATATGAGATGATTTTTCATATTGGAAGAACAAAATTTACATTTTTTCGTAATCAATCCAATACAGATATATTTTTATTATTTGTTTAATTTTTAAATTTATTTATTATATAAATTTGTATCTATCAAGAAATGCAATCACAATGCTCCATAATCTACCACACTTTACTTGAATACCATTACGGCCCGGCATGCATGCAACATGTCCGGGCCGTAATGCAATGAAGATATCCTGAATACTATGTCCTATCCCTTGTGTGTGGCCTTCTGCCCTTTGGCCGGCTGTGGGACAGGGGTATGTTCGGTCCAGCCACCACCCAGCGCACGGTACAGTGTCACAAGGTTCTGGTAACGCGACACCGCGATGGATATCTGCCACTGCTGCGCCTGCAGATAATTCCGCTGCGAGACGAGCGACGTAAGGTAGGAATCCGTCCCCGCCCTGTATCGCAGCATGGCCAGCCGGTAGGCATCTCCCGTAGTGGAGACATAACGGTCCATCTGCCCGGTTTCATCACGGTAGGTATCACGCGCGGCCAGCGCATCCGCCACTTCACGGAAGGCGGACTGCACCGTTTTTTCATATGCCGCCGCCTTGGACGCCCGCATGGCGCGCGATGCCTTCAGGTTGCCGCTGTTCTGACCCCAGTTCAGCAGGGGAACCTGCAACTGGGGCGACACACCCCATGTCGTCGCGGCCGATGTAAACAGCTTGTGCGGCTGCAGGCTGCTGATCCCGTCCGACGCCGTAAGCGTAATACGGGGGTAGAACGCCGCCTTGGCCGCGCCGATATCCGCATTCGCCGCCAGCAGGTCATGTTCAGCCGACATGATGTCGGGCCGATGTTCCAGCACATCCGCCGGCAGGCCGGGCGGCAGGTCCTGCATAATGGTCTGCTGCCCCAGCGGGTGCGCAGGGGGCAGGTTATCGGGAATGGGTTCACCAATCAGCAGGGTCAGCAGGTTTTCATCCTGCGCCACATGCCTGCGCGACTCATCACGGAAGGCGCCGCTCTGCGCAACCTGCGTTTCTGTCTGGCGCACAGTCATTTCATCCGTCTCACCATGCGTGAAACGGGTCTTGACCATATCCAGCGTCTGCTGCTGGGACGCCATGGTTTCATCCGACAGCTTCAGCTGCGCCTGATCGCCCAGCCAGGAGATATAGGCCGTGGCCACCTGCGATATGATGCTGATCAGCATCGCGCGGGCGTTTTCGCGCTGCATGAGCGCATGTTCCGCGGCTTCGCGCGACATGCTGCGGATACGCCCGAACAGGTCAATCTCGTAGGATGAGACGCCAATGCCCATCTGGTAATATTTGAACATGGGCGGGTTGCCGGTATCCAGGCCCGGCGCGAAGCTCAGACCGGCGGCGTCCGACGGTCCCTGGAATATTGCCTCGCCCCCGCCACTGATGGCGGGAAACAGGGTGGCGTGCTGGATATCATACTGCCCCTGCGCACGGCGGATATCGGCTGCCGCCTGCCGCAGGTCACGGTTTTCGCGGATGGCGATGGCAATCAGTGCCCTGAGACGGGGATCGGTAAAGAATTCCGCCCAGCCCAGATTGGCCGCCAGCGGGTTTTCCTGCACCGGATCACCGGTATTGGCATAGGTCGGCCATGCCTTGGCCAGGGGTGGCGTGGGGCGCTTGTAATGCGGGATCATGGTACATCCCGCCAGCAGCATTGCCGCCATGCCTGCCGTGGCCACACGCCGGATCGTAGGGAGAACGGTCATCTGCATTACTCTCCCTTTGCCCGTTCGGACATGCGCTGCACACGGAACAGGCGCAGCACGACCACAAAGAACAGCGGTACGAAATAAACGGCCAGCAACGTCGCCGTCACCATGCCGCCCACCACCGCCGTACCGATTGCAATACGTGCCGCCGACCCGGCCCCCGTGGCGATCGCCAGCGGGAACACGCCCACCACGAAGGCGATGGAAGTCATGAGGATGGGACGCAGGCGCTCACGCCCGGCTTCCAGCACGGATTCCTCCAGCGTTGCGCCATTTTCGAAAAATGCCTTGGCGAATTCCACGATCAGGATGGCGTTCTTGACCGCCAGCCCCACGGTGGTCAGCAGGCCGACCTGGAAATACACGTCGTTGGCCAGCCCACGCCCAAGGGTCGCGACAATCGCACCGAGCACACCCAGCGGAATGACCAGCAGCACGGCAAAGGGGATGGCCCAGCTTTCATACAGGGCGGCAAGGCAGAACAGGATGACGATCATGGCCAGCGCATAAAGCGGCCCGGTGGAAGACCCCGACGCCATCTGTTCAAAGGACAGGCCCGTCCATTCATAGCCGACACCCTTGGGCAGCCTGGTCAGGATTTCCTTCATCGCGGCGATCGAATCACCCGAACTGTAACCGGCCGCTGGCTGGCCAAGGATTTCAAAGGCGTTGAGGCCGTTATAGTCCTCCACCTTCTGCGGTCCCATGATCCACTCACCGGAAACGAAGGCGTTGAACGGCACCATGCCGCCCGTTGCGTTGCGGATATACCACTTGTTCAGATCGTCGGGAATCATGCGGGCATCCGGCTCGCCCTGGATATAGACCTGCTTTACACGGTCATCGCGCAGGAACTGGTTAACGTAGATCGACCCCAGCGCGCCCTCGATCGTGGTATTGATATCCGCGATGGTGATACCCAGCGCATTGGCCTTTTCGCGGTCGATGTTCAGGTGGAACTGCGGCGCGTCTTCCATGCCATTGGGGCGCACGGCCGTCAGGCGATGATCCTTCGCCGCCATGCCCAGTACCATGTTACGCGCTTCCAGCATCTTGGCATGGCCAAGGTGGCCACGGTCTTCCAGTTCAAGATCGAAGCCGGTGGCGTTACCCAGTTCCAGCACGGCGGGTGGGTTGATGGCAAAAATCTGCGCCACCGGGTCCATCCAGAAATGCATCATGATGCGCATGGCGATCGCGGCCGATGTCTGGCTGGCAGCGGGACGTTCATCCCAGTCCTTCAGCCGGATGAAGAAGGCGCCAGCACTCTGCCCCTGCCCGGCGAAGTTGAACCCGTTCATGGAATAGACGGATTCAACATTTTTGCCCTCGGTCTTGAGGATATAGTCGGCCACCTTGCGGTTGACGGCTGCCGTCTCCTCCAGCGTGGAACCGGCTGGCATGGTGACCTGACCAAAGATCAGGCCCTGATCCTCATCGGGCAGGAAGCCACCGGGCAGGCGCATGAATAACCAGGCCACGCCAACCGTAATCACGACGAACACCAGCATGGACAGCCCGGCATGCCCCAGCACGCGGGTCACACCTTTCTGGTAGCCATTGGTCAGGCGCGTGAAATGGCGGTTGAACCACCCAGCGAAACCGGTGGTCTTTTCATGACTGCCGGGCTTGAGCATGGTGGCGCACAGGGCGGGCGTCATGACCATGGCCACCAGCACCGACAGCCACATGGCCGCGACGATGGTGATGGAGAACTGCCGGTAGATCACCCCGGTTGACCCGCTGAAGGCCGCCATGGGCAGGAACACCGCCGTCAGCACCAGCACGATGCCGACCAGCGCGCCCGAAATCTCATCCATCGACTGGCGGGCGGCTTCCTTGGGCGAAAGCTGCTTTTCCGTCATGACACGCTCGACGTTTTCCACCACCACGATGGCGTCATCCACCAGCAGGCCGACAGCCAGCACCATGGCCAGCATGGTCAGCGTATTGATGGAAAACCCAAGGGCGGCAAGGATGCCGAATGTGCCCAGCAGCACTACCGGCACCGCGATGGTCGGGATCAGGGTGGCGCGGAAGTTCTGCAGGAACACCAGCATCACCAGGAACACCAGCGCGATCGCCTCGATCAGCGTGATGATCACGTCCTTGATCGACAGGATGATGAAGGGTTCCGTATCCAGCGGATAGACGGTCTTCAGCCCCGGCGGGAAGAACTGTTCCAGTTCCTTGACCTGCTCGCGGACCGCCGTTTCGGTCTGGAGCTGATTGGCCCCGGGTGCGAGTTTCAGCGCCATGCCTGATGCGGGCATGTTGTTGTAGAAGGAATGGGTATTGTAGGTCTGCGGTCCCAGTTCCACATGCGCGACATCACGGATGCGCACCTGCGATCCGTCCTGCTGTACCTTGAGCAGGATCTTTTCGAATTCCTCAGGCGAGCGCAGGCGCGTCGGCCCGATGATGGTAGCGTCCAGACGTGCGCCCTTAACCGCGGGCACGCCACCAAGTTCACCGGACGAGACCTGTATGTTCTGCGTCTGGATGGCGGCCTGCACATCGCCCACCGTCAGGCCGTACTTGTACAGCCTGGACGGGTCGAGCCAGATGCGCATGGCATATTCCGCACCGAACAGCGTATGGTCACCCACACCTGTCACCCGGCTGAGCGGATCGGAGATGTTGGACGCCACGTAATCGGCGATATCCGCGCCGCTCATGCTGTTATCGGTCGAGATGAAGGCGATGACCATCATGAAGTTCTTGACGGCCTTCGTGATGCTCAGCCCCTGCGCCGTCACTTCCTGTGGCAGCTTGGGCTGTGCAAGCTGCAGCTTGTTCTGCACCTGCACCTGCGCAATGTCGGGATTGGTTCCCTGCGCAAATGTCAGGTCAATTTCCATCTGTCCCGATGCGTAGGACTGCGAGGAAATATATTCTAGGTGATCCAGCCCGAACATCTGCTGCAGGATGGGGCGCACGACCGTATCGTTCACCGTATCGGCGGACGCACCGGGATAGGTGACTGAAATCGCAATCTGTGGCGGGGCGATGCTGGGATACTGGGCGATGGGCAGGCGGAAGATCGAAACCGCGCCCACCAGCATGATAATCAGCCCGATCACCCACGCAAAAACGGGCCGGTCAATAAAAAAGCGTGACAGAGACATGGGGGCTTATCCTGCCTTGGACGGGGCGGACACATCCGCTGGGGCCACGGTATCGCCGGGATGGATCTTCTGCAGGCCCTCGACCACCACGCGGTCCCCCCCCTTCAGCCCGTCCGTGACCAGCCAGTTCGTGCCGATGGCCTGGCTGACGGTGATGGCGCGCAGGTTCACCTTGTTATCGGCATCAACCACCCATACCTGCGCGTCACCATGGGAATTGCGCTGCACCGCCTGTTGCGGCACCAACAGGGCGGTGGGGTCTGTTCCCTCGGCCAGCTGGGCATGGACATACATGCCCGGCAGCAGAAGGCGGTCAGGATTGGGCATGACGGCACGCACCACAACCGTGGCTGTGGATTCGTCAACATTCACTTCCGAAAATTCCATGCGACCGGAATGTTCGTACGTGGTCCCATCCTCCAGCGAAATGGTTATGGCAGCAGCATTATCACCCGCACGTGTCAGCCGTCCCTGCGCCAGTTCACGCTTGAAGCGCAGCAGTTCGGTCGCAGGCAGGTTCACGTCCACATAAATCGGGTCAAGCCGGGTAACGATCGCGACGTTGTTCGTCTGGTTGGCGGTTACCAGTGCACCAACGGTCAGGATGGAACGGCCAATACGTCCGGTAATCGGCGCATTCATATGGGTATAGCCCAGATCAACCGTGGCGCGTTCCAGCTGCCCCCTGGCGGTCAGGACATCACCCTGCGCCGCACGTTCGGCGGCCAGCGCGTCATCATATTCCTGCTGGCTGACGGCATGGGCCTTGAGCAATGGCCCGTAGCGGTTCAGCTTGGCGCGGGCGGTGACCTCGCTGCCCTGTGCATGCAGCAGCTGGCCCTGCGCGCTGTCTACTGCCGCCTGATAGATACGGGGATCAATCTGATACAGCTGTTGCCCGGCCTGCACATCAGTGCCCTCGACAAACAGGCGCTGCTGGATGACACCGCTGACCTGGGGACGGACCTGCGCGATTTCAAAGGCTTCGGTACGTCCCGGCAGCATCGTGTGGATTTCCACCGGTTCTGCCCTGAGCGTCACAACCTTGACCGGCTGTGGCGGAAGCTTGGGGGAAACCGCATGCCGCTGACATGCTGCCAAGGCAAGTATCAAAGCCGCCGGGGCTACGACACGGGAATAATGCATCATGGTCACCAACCGGCTTGTAGGCCGTTATATATAAAATGTTTCTGAATCACGGGTGTGCCGTTTCCCGCACATGGCCGCCATAAGAAAGCCAAATAACGAAACCATTTGGTTTTCAATGAATTGAAAACTATATCGTCTCCATAAGCCGGTCAAGCAGGATACCCGCACAAAAGCGGTCGGAGCATATTACGAATGAGCAAGAATGGACATGGAGCCCCAGCATCTGCGTCGCACGATTGCGACAGCCGCAGGCGTGGGCCGGGCCGACCGCCAGAAATGGAAGAATGTGAACGCCGGGAACGGATTCTGGACGCCGCAAGCGAGGTGCTGCAGCAATGTGGCTACCATGCCGCCTCGATGGACAAGGTGGCGCAGCATTCCGCCATGTCCAAGCGCACGCTGTACCAGATGTTCCATTCCAAGCAGGACCTGTTCCATACCCTGATCAACAGTCGACTGTTCAACGTCACGCCAGATGAATGCCATTACCGCGAAAACCCGGCAGAGGAACTGACCGAACTTCTAATGAACCTTGGCCGGATCATTCTCCGGCCCGACCGGATCAGCCTGATCCGGGCATTGATTACCGAATCCCAGGAATCAGCGGATATCCGGCAGATCCTGACCAGCCTGCGCGCAGGCGGAAAGGAAAACGTGCTGACAGGCTGGCTGGACCGTTATGTGCGCCAGAACCACTATATCGTGGAAGGCGATATATGTATTTACAGCAACATGCTGTTCGGCATGACCATAGGCGACCTGATGCTGCAGAGCCTGGCCTGCGCATCTGAATCAACATGGATTGAAGAGAACATGCGACCGCGTTTTCAGCATGCGGCGCGAATTTTCCTGGCAGGCTTCCAGCAGGACTGCGATACATCCACCAGTTCATCCCGGTAGGATGCCCTAGAGGTTCTGACGCATTTCCTGCCGGATTGCGTTGCACTTCTTGGTAAAGACGCTGGCTTGTGATGCCGTCATGAAATTGATGATGAATGCCCCGACAAGCGAACAGAATGACAGGGAAATCATTATTTTACCGGTCATGCCAATAACGGCATCATAATATTCTGCTGAATACCACAGAAGGAACATACTAAGAACAGCACCAAGAAAACCAAGAATGCCTGTGGAGTGAATAAGGGAGTCTTCTTCATTGCTGAAGTCGGATGATTCCTTCCACAACATATATAGTTTTTCGTTCATTTCATCCACCTGGCAATCATGTTCCAGCTGTGCCGCGCTGGTCAGCTTGCCGGGGGCGGAACGATGCATGTCGAGTTCCTGCTGTGCCTTGGCAAATACACGCCGACGTTCTTTTATGGCAGGCAGACTAATATCCACAAAGCTGAGAATTGCCACGTTCAGGCCAGCCGATAGCTGCACGACCGCCTGAAAATCTCCCCATGTCTGATTCATGTGGCTTCCCCTTTCCCACACATACCTGCCGTTAGGATACTGTAAGGAAATGGAGAGCAGGAGATCGCAAAACCGTTAGGCAGGGCTGCATTTGGCCATACAGGACGTTTTTTACGCCGTACGCAAAAAATCCGCCTCAGGGGGCGGCATTTTTGTTAGATATCAGTATATTCGGCTTGGTTGCGGGGGCAGGATTTGAACCTGCGGCCTTCAGGTTATGAGCCTGACGAGCTACCGGGCTGCTCCACCCCGCGGTGGTGAGGGGTGACTGGAAGACCTGGCGGCGACCGACTTTCCCGTGCCT
>NZ_VWPI01000102.1 GCF_015155755.1 Komagataeibacter sp. FXV3
TTCTTCTGCAAGCTCAAGGAGTTCAAGCGCATCGCCATGCGAAGCGACAAGACCGACAGATCATTCGCAGCGATGATTTATCTCACCGCCGCAATCATCAATTCGCGTTAATTCCCAACAGACCCTGAAAAAAGCTTCACCAAAAACTTCCCTGGTTACAGATTATCCAGCCCAAGGACTGCGATATCCGCGGGCGGTCCCGCCAGCATGCAGGCAACCCCGGTCGTGCGGTCCACCACCATGCGGATATCCACCGGGCCTTCTGCGCCAAACAGGTCGGATGTCACGACATAGGCCGGGCGCAGGGGTTCATCATCCGTGGCGTCATGGCGCGCCACCTCCGTCATGATACGGCCAAGCGCGCGTTCCAGCCCATCCATCACACGTGACGGGGCAAGGCGCGGATGCTGGGGCGTATCATCACCAGTGCAGTGCAGTTCCAGCAGTTTCGCCCATGCCGCAGTGGGAATGAACATGGGCATGCGCGACCCGTCATTATGCCGTTCGGCATGCATGATGCGCCGCGTATTGGCCAGTTCGATCACATCAATGCGCGGCAGGTCATCACCAATCCGGGCAGCCACGGTACGGGGGGTATCGGTCATGCGCGGGCGACCCCTTCAAAATGCGATGGCAGCTTGAGGATATCCTGCGATGACAGGGCGGAGGAAATATAGAAGCCCTGTATCCGCTCCGGCTTCATCTGCATGACCAGATCGAACTGTTCGCGGTTTTCGACACCTTCGACGGTAATTTCCATCCCGAAACCCTGCCCCATGTCGATCAGGCTGGACAGCACCATGCAGGCATCGGGATTGCCCACGATGTTGGCGACCATGCTCTGGTCGATCTTGACCTGTGAAAAGGGCAGTTCGCGCAGGTGGTTCAGCACGGTAATCCCCTTGCCGAAATTATCCAGTGCAATGCGGAAACCCGAACGCGCCAGTTCGCGCAGGTTGCGGATCCCCTGATCCGCCCGGCGGCCGTGCAGCATCGCCTCGGTCACTTCCAGCACGAAGCTGTCCGGGGACATGTTGAAACGCCTGAGCGATTCCTCCAGCTCACGCTGGTAGTCATCACGGATCAGGTCCATGCGTGACAGGTTGATGGCAAGCTGGCGCGCGGGCTGGCCCTTCTCGTTCCACATGCACACGTCATGGCGGAAGGCCTCGATCATGCGGGGGCCCATGGCCTGCGCCAGGCCGGCATCGGTGAACACGTCGGAAAAATCCTCCGCCGCCAGCAGGCCACGCTCGGGGTGCTGCCAGCGCAGCAGCGCCTCGATCTGGTCCACTTCAAGCGTGCGGCAGTTCAGGATCGGCTGGTAATAGACCTCGAACTGGTTGCGTTCGACACCGCATCGCGCCTCGCTCAGGATGGAAACACGGGCCTGCGCGCGCTCGCGCAGGCTGCGGGTGAACATCTGCGACTGCTTGCCACCCGCGCGCTTGGCGGCATACATCGCCATGTCGGCGTTTTTCTGCACGTCTTCCATCGTGTCGGTGCCATCGAGCAGCACCGCGCCAATGCTGCCCGCAACACTTACGGTCACCGTTTCAATGTCAATGGGACGTTCCAGCACACCCTGCAGGCGGTCCATGTACCGCTCCAGCGATACGTCCTCCAGCGTGCGATGCAGGATCACCGCGAACTCATCCCCGCCCAGACGGCTGACAGGATCATCGGGATGGGTCATTTCAATCAGGCGCGAGGCAATGGCGCGCAGCACGATGTCACCCGCATGGTGGCCATGCACGTCATTGATCTGCTTGAAGCCATCAAGGTCGAACATGGCCAGCGCGGGCTGGGGTATCCCACCGCCGCCGGCCTCACGGCAGCGCGCGATTTCATCGGCCAGCGCGGTATTGAACCCGCCCCGGTTGAGCAGCCCGGTCAGCGTATCCGTTTCCGCCAGTTCACACAGGCGGTCACGGGTGTTCATCAGTTCGGTAATCTCGAACCGGCTGGCGACATAGCCCTGTATCCGGCCCTGCCTGTCTTTTTTGGGGATGATGGTGGTCGCCACCCAGTACAGCGACCCGTCCTTGGCACGGTTGCAGATATTGCCCTGCCACAGTTCGCCCGCCTCGATGGTGCGGTACAGATCCCGGAAGAAATCAGCGTCATGATAACCGGAATTGACGATCCGGTGCGTGGAACCGATCAGTTCCTCCCGCGAGTACTGACTGATTTCACAAAAACGGTCATTCACATAGGTGATGACCCCCTGTGTGTCGGTAATGGCGACGATCAGGACACTATCAACCAGGTCGGCCCAGAAATCCGCATCCTGATGTGTCAGTGCCCGCAGCCGATCATCGTGTTGCAATGCCATATTCCCGCCTGGAACCTACAATAAAAAACAGAAAAGAATGCTTCATGAAATCAGCCCGGCAACAGGACCGAAGCGCTGCATGATATACCCATGCACCTACGCCAGACCAGAGACCACATCATATTACACCTTGGTCGGAATAAGGAACGACCCACGTTCCTGCCGTTCACGGAACCATTTTTCCAGATCCTCCGGCGGCAGGGGTTTCGCGAACAGGTAACCCTGCATTACGTCACAATGCAGTTCCTCCAGCAGGCGCCACTGCTGCTCGGTCTCGACCCCTTCGGTCACCACCGTCATGCCCAGACGCGAACCAATGCCGATCACGGCCATGGTCACGGCCTGCGCGTTGGTGTCATGCTCGAAATCATTGATGAAACTGCGATCGATCTTGATTTCCGTCAGCGGCAGGCGCGTCAGCCGCGACAGCGACGAATATCCCGTGCCGAAATCATCCATCGACAGCCCGACATCCAGCTTGCGGATGGCGTACAGCACATCTTCCGTGTCACTGCTATTGTCCATCATCACGCTTTCGGTGATTTCCACCGTCAGGCGGTCCGGTGTCAGGTCATGATGCTTCAGCAGGTTGCTGATATATTCCGGCAGCGCGCGGTTGCGGAAATGCACCGCCGACAGGTTGACCGCAACCGTGGGCACATGCACCCCGTCACGGTCCCATTTCACCATCTGCCTACAGGCTTCCTGTAGCGACCACCGGCCAATGGCCTCGATCTGCCCCGTATCCTCCGCCACCGCAATGAAGCGGGACGGATAGATGTTGCCCAGTGTGGGATGATGCCACCGCGACAGGGCCTCGACCCCGTACAGGCCCCCGGTCATGGTTTCCACCTGCGGCTGGTAATGCAGCCTCAGCATGCCCTTGGCCAGCGAGTCACGCAGGGCGGAGCCGAGCATCAGCCGTTCCTGCGCCACCTGGTTCTTTTCATGCCCGGCGAAGCGGTACAGGCCCCGCCCGTCCTCCTTCGCCTGTCGGGCCGCGGCATCGGCCAGACTGAGCAGGGATTCGCTGTCCGGCCCGTTTTCGGGGAAGGTGCTAATGCCCACGCAGCATGAAATGCTCAGCGTGTTCTCACCTACCTGCAGGGGCTTGGCGATCGAATTGATCAGGTTTTCGGCAAACTGCTCCGCGCGCCTGTGCGAACAGTCGGGCACGACAATGATGAATTCGTCCCCACCCGAACGACTGACGATATATTCGTCATTGACCAGCGCGCGGATGCGGCGACCGATCTCGATCAGGAAACGGTCGGCATTCACATGACCCAGCGCGTCGTTGATGTCGCGGAAACGGTCGATATCCACCATGAACAGCGAGAACTGGCTGTCCCCGCCCCGCATGATCAGGCGTTCGATGACATTATGCAGCGACGTACGGTTCAGCAGCCCGGTCAGGCTGTCGAAATTGGACAGCTGGGCGATATGCTGGCGCGTCTGGTTCTGTTCGATCGCCAGTGCGCACAGCGGCATGCAGGTCGCAACCACCCGTTCGGGCCATGCCAGCGAGGGATCGTCATCACGCAGGTACACGGCGAACACACCCATGACCTGTCCCGTGCGGGAAATGATGGCGGAAGAGCAGCACCGCTCCAGCCCCAGTGAACGGGCAAGGGAGGAATACCCATCCCACACCACGGCATTGCTGTTACCGGGTGCACTGCGCAGCGCGTCGATCTGTTCGGGTGTCAGCTGCATGCTGTCCAGCGCCGTGCGGTAGCGGTTGGGCATGCCGGGGGAAGACGTGACGCTGACCTTGTGCGCGCTGTCAAACATGATGAGTGCTGCCACCCCACCGGGCACGAAACCGTCCACGCGGCGGCACAGCCGGTCCCCCACTTCCTGCAGGGTCACATCGGACGCCAGCGACTGGAGCACTTCATTCTGCAGGATCAGGATCTTGCGCTGGCGGCTCTGTTCCGTCACGTCCTTCATGACGGCGATGTAGTAGATCCTGCCTGTCTCACCCACCTGCACGCGCGAAATCGACAGTTCACCGCAGACAGATTCGCCATTGGCGCGGCGGAATTCCACCTCACGCGATGTGCCGACAATGCGGCCTACGCCCGTCTCGCGGTTACGGTCGATATAGCTGTCATGCAGCGCACGGTCCGCCTGTGGCACAAGACAGCTGACATTCTGTCCCATGACCTGTGTTCGCGGCAGGCCCCATATCCGCTCGGCCGCGGCATTGAAGAAGATGATGCAGTTATGCTCATCAATCACGACCATGGGATCAATGGCCTGCTCCATTGCGGACAGCAGGACATCGGCGCTTATCTTCGGCTGATCCACCGTAAACTCCAGAACGTTGGCACGACCGTCGCGCCATGTGAGATCACTTTAATCCTGATCGTGGCCGGTACGCCTGCGGTACCATGCCGGACAGACCAGCCCTATCCAGCGGCAGACACCACCGGGACCGTCGATTGGGGGGCCACCCTACGGGTTAAGGGATGGGGGAAACATGACATGCCTCAATCTTGACACAAAGCCCTCAGTTCCGGCTCCGTTCAAGATCCTGTGGCAACAGGCCCGCCAGCGGGCGGCAGGCATACGCGGTTTCACTTTCCGGCTGTGGCTGGTTCTGGCGCAGTTCGGCCGCCCCCGCGGCCACCGCACGCCATGTTGCCTGCGCCAGCGCCTTGCGGCTGGGAAAATCATTGGGATCCAGCGGCGCGTGCAGCAGCACGGTCGCACGCATCGAACGCCACTTGACCAGCTGCCACACATGCGGGCCAAGCTCCATGTCACCATACCAGGCAAAGACCGGGCGACGCGCACGGTTGACCGGAACGCCTTCCAGCTGGTCATACACCACCGATACCGGCTGGATCAGCGGCGTCATGCCGGGACGCGCCGCGATGGCTTCCGCCTCGCTTTCCGGTTCCACCGGTCCCTTGCCCGGTGGCAGGCGCGGCGGCTTGGCAATGGCGAAAAAGGCCGACAGAAATGGCAGCACCCGCGACCCATCGGACGACGTGCCTTCGGGGAACAGGATCAGGTTGTCGCCTTCCACCATCAGGCGGTGCAGCATTTCGTCACGTTCGCGGCCGGTGGTGCTGCGCTGGCGGCTGACGAATATGGTCCGGCCGATGCGCGAGACGAGTCCCATGATGGGCCAGCCCTCGATATCGCCCTTGGCCACGAAATTGGATGGCAGCACCGTGCCCAGCACCGGCACATCCAGCCATGAGGAATGGTTGGACACGTAAATTACCGGGCGCTCGCCTTCCTGCCGTGCGCGCCTGCCGCCCACGCCGCCTGCCCTGCGTCCCACCACGCGGATGCGCAGCGACAGGAGCAGGCACAGCCCGCCCCAGACCATGCGCGTCCACCGGATCTTGGCCGTGCCGGGCACCAGCAGCAGCACCGCCTCGAACCCGACCGACAGCGGCACCCATACAGTGATGGCGGCCAGACGGCCCACCCCGCGCGCGGTCCGGGCATAGGCACGTATCCGCCCCGATGGCATGACCGTTGTGTTGGCGATATCCCGTTCCGCGACCGATCCGGGCTGCGGCGCGATCACCGGGCGGTTGGCGCGTGACGTGGAGCGGGACACAGGCTGTGGGGCGCAACGCCGGGCAAGACGGCGGATGAAATCGGCGATCATGCGCCTATCCATAGCCCCACCTGATGGCACGGGACAATATGGCGAAAGCGTGCAAGGCACGGGACGTGTCCTGCACGCAACGACGCGGCATGCATCAACCCTTTCATCATACGGTCATATTATGGGTGCATGGATATATATACGTGCCATGAAGCCCATCTGCCGTATCTGTAATCCTTCCTGACTGGACCCATCGTGCATACCCGTCCATGTTGGGGGCCTATCCTTCAGGAGTTGTCCCTTATGTCCGCATGCAGCCGTCGCGGCTTCCTGGCCGCCACGACCGCCTTCATCATCCTTGCAGCCCTCCAGCCCGGCCCGACGCGGGCGGCGGATGATGTGCTGAACGTGCTGACATGGTGTGATCACGAGGACCCTGAACTGCTCGGCCCCTTTGAACAGGCCAACAAGGTAAGGGTCCATTTCAAGGATATCGACAGCACCGCCAGCGCCCGGAACATCCTGCGCCAGTCGCAGGCAGGAGACTGGGACGTGGTGATACTGGAGGAAACCGCCGCCCCGCAACTGGCGGCCGCCGGCCTGCTGGCGCCGCTGGACCCGGCGGATTTCCCATCGGATGGCATTCCCGCCGCCATTGCCAGTCCAGCCGCCGGTTCATATCAGGGGCGGCTGTATTCCGTGCCGGAAAAATACGGTTTCCACGCGGTTGCCTTCAACCAGGCCCATGTCAGCGCACAGGACATGCAGGACATCAACGCAGTGTGGCAGCCGCGTTATCACGGGCATATCGCGATTTATGACAGCTACCTGCCCATCCTGTCCTATATCGCCCTGGCGCTGGGGCTTGATCCCGCGCAGCTGACGGATGCCGACCTGCCTGCATTGCAGGACAAGCTGGCGGCCTTGCGCGCCAATGCGACACTGGTGGGCGATAGCGCCAGCGTGCAGCAGGCGCTGGCCGATGGCGTGGTGGATATTGTCGTAGGCGGCGGCGCATGGACCACGGCGGGCGTGGGCGAAGGCGGCACGGTCAGTACGCCCACGGCGCAGCCCGATATTCCGAAACAGCGGCCGGACCTGACCTTCACCCTGCCCCGGCAGGGCGGTATCCGGTGGCAGCATGGCATCTCGATCATCGAAGCCTCGCAACGCAAGGCACTGGCGCTGGCGTTCGCGCAATACCTGCGCACGCCCGCGGCACAGGCGCGACTGGCCACGTCATCATGTTTCTGGGGCATGCCCGCCAATACCAACGCGCCGCTGGATGCCGATACGAAAGCCGCCCTGCACTGGGACCAGCAGCCTGCCTATATCGCGGCAAGCCATCCCTTCCCCGTGCTGGATGACGCCATGGACACCAAGCTGCATGCGATATGGGACAGAGTCATGAAGGAAGACATCCCCACCACGGCCCCGACACCGGACAGAATCGGCGGCAGTCATGATGGGGATGATACGCCGGATCAGCCGTAACGGGGTATACCGCGCCCCAGCAGCCGATCGGCCATCATGCCGAAGACCAGCCCGAGGCTGCCCCACAGCACGATCTGCATGCCAAGGGCGGCCTCGCGGAAGCGCCACAGCAGGGCGGCGGGGAAATTGTCCGGCACTTCACTGATATCGGGCAGCGCCCATTGCAGCAGCGCCACCAGCACCACGAACACCGCCCCGCCGCATAACGTCGCACCCCAGTTACCAAGGCGCGTGGCCAGCGCGCGCCCGGACAGGACCGCCAGCGTCAGCGCACACAGCGAAAAGACGACCATTTCAAAATAGGCTGTCGTGCGCAGGCCAATGGTTTCCGGCTGCCCCACCGCAGGGGGATTGGCCGGGTATTTCAGGTCCGGCACCAGCACCACGGCCAGGAATCCCGCCCCCGCCAGCAGCATGGACAGCATGCGCGGCGAAAAGCGGCCGATGCGCCCATACGCCAGCGAGAACACCAGCGCAAACAGCCCGCCATACGCCGCGCCATACATGACGGCAGCCGTCAGCAGCCCAAGGGATGCCTGCACGCCCCGGCTGACCAGTTCGGGTTCCGGTGGCTCACCCGATGCCGCATCCATGGCGGATTCGAAGGCAATGGCAAGATTGACCTGCGGTTCACCGAACACACGGGCAAACAGGAATGCAAGGGCGGCGGCGGCAATGCCCGCCAGCATACCACGCAGCAGGAGGCGTCCGGCCATCAGGGCATATCCCGATGCGGCGGGAGAGAAATAATGAAAGACATGGGGTCAGATCTCCTGTCGGGAAAGCGCGTCCCGTAACGGAATGAAGTTCTATCCGCCGGGAGGTCTGACTTCCGCAAAGGCTGCGGTGTACAGTGGCGCGACCGTGCCGGAATCCCACCGGCTTCTCCCCACGGATACGGAAAAGCCAGTCAATACCGTGCGGTGAACGCAAGTCAATGTTGCGACCCTGAGAGCTACTTCAGAAATCTATCTGAAATTATAAAAAGTTTCTGGTGAAGCTTTTTTCAAAAAGCTTCAAGGAACGCCGCCTTTTTTCAAAAAGGCGGCACCCAAAAACTTTTATCTTTATCAGGAGATTATTTTGAAATCGGCTTTTACTGGGGCTTTGCGGGCAGGGTGACCTTGCTGGCGTTGCCCTGCGCCGCGCGCCACTGCTTCAGTGCATCCAGCGTTCCGCTGACATGCCCCTTGGGCGACAGGGCGCTGTAGGCGTAGATCACCTTGCCATCGGGGGCGATGACATAGGACGTGCGGCTGGCGCGGTTCACCAGCGGCAGGTGGCTGTCATACATCTTTGCGATCTGGCCCTTCGGGTCGGTCGCGACGGGGAAGCGGCCATGGCCCTCGCTTACGGAAAAGCGGTCGAGGGTGTGCATGTCATCGGTGGACACGCCAATGACCGTAGCGCCAAGCGCCTTGTACTGGTCCATGGCGTTGGCGAAGTCATGCGCTTCCATGGTGCAGCCACGGGTAAAGGCGGCGGGGTAGAAATACAGCACCACCGGCCCCTGTCGCAGTGCATCGGCCAGGCGGAAATCGAACTCGCTGCCATTGGTGGTGGCCTGCGCGTCGAACATGGGGGCCTGGCTGCCAACCGGCAGGGCCGCACGCGCGGGGGAAAAGCAGACAAAGCCGGCAAACGCCATGACACCGACCAACGGCAGGCACAGTCCCGGCAGGGACCAGCGTGAACGCCTGTAAAAATACCTCATGTATCCTCATCACCCTGCGGGCAGGGTTTATGTCGTCATGTGGTTGGCGGCAGGATCTGGCACCCTGATCCGCCCAGTCGCTGACAGACCTGCTGGGCCGCTTCGTGCGACAGGCCGGTCAGCCTTGCACGATAGACATGACGGCGCCCCGATGCAACGGTCGCGACCTGCGTGCGTGCGCCGCTGAACGAAACCTTCGCCCGCGCCTGTCCTGCCGCATGCTCCGCCTGCCCGATCGATCCATAGGCACCGACCTGCACCGCCCAGTCATGGCTGTTCGCCATGCTGATGACGCCGGGGTGGGTTCCGGCAGCGGCCATCGGGGACAGGCCACTCTGTTCACGGGCACTCCATGCCGCGCGCACGGCAGCAGCTTCGGGCGACGGCGTATCGGCCGCGCCCCCCCGCGGGACGGATGCCAGAAGCTGGCGGCCCCGGCTCTGCCTGCCACGCGCGTTCTGCGCCGCCTGCGCGCGGGCCAGGGCGCGCGCTTCCACCAGCAGGTCGGCCTGCGAACGGTTCACGGGCGTACTGCCCGCGATCCGTGGTCCGATGGCGGCGACATAATCACGCGTTTCCTTGGGCAGGGTGTGATAGCGGTCGAGGAAGTCATCCAGCCGCCCCGGCCCGCTGTTATAGGCGGCAAGGAAACCAGGGGAGCCGTAAATGTCATACATTTCACGGATATAGGCCGTGCCTGCCTCGATATTGTCGTGCGGGTCATAGGCGTCGGGACCAAGATTGTACCGCGCCCGCATTATGTCATAGGTCGGCGGCATGAGCTGCATCAGCCCCATGGCGCCGGGCAGCGAGGTCACGAACTGGCCATTGTGGTAAAGCTGGCCACCCGACTCGCGCCGCATGACCTCGCGGATCCAGACACTGGGCACGTCAAAGCGCTGCGAGGCCTCGTTGATATAAGGCCCCCATGGGTCTTCCGGCGGTCCCGGCGGGGTATAGTTGCTCTGGGCACGGGCACGATAGGACTCGGCCTCGTGAAGGATCTGTTCCTCGCTCATTTCGGGCGAAGGATTGTGGGCGCAGGCGGCCAGCATGCCCGCAAATCCCAGCGCCAGCCATCGCAGGGACCGGCGCGTGGGGGAAGCCTGCGCGGCCAGGCCGCCATGTTCGTCAGATGCCGCTACTGCCTGCGCTGGTGCCATGCTGGTGGTGTGATCCCGGTCATGCCCATTTTCCCAAGGCAGACGCGCCAACATGGCCCGCCCGACGGGACGGGCGGGCGCACCATAACAGCGTGGCTCTGGCTTGTGCAATCCTGCCCCGCCGGCATGTCCGTGATGTAACCGGCAGGTCAGGTTGATGCGAATTCATAGAAAAGTTTTTGGTGAAGCTTTTTCCAAAAAGCTTCAAAGAACGCCGCCTTTTTGAAAAAAGGCAGCACCCGGAAACTTCCGTTCTTTCAAAACAGCCTTTTATTCCTCGACATAGGTGGCGGGATCGCCACCGGTGCGGTTGTGGGGGCTGTCGAGCGTCGCAAGGTCGCTCATGTCATCCGTCGTCAACTGGAAATCGAACGCATGCAGGTTGGCGCGCATGCGGTCGGGATGCGCACTCTTGGGAATGGGCACTGCGCCACAATCGATCACCCAGCGCAGCAGGACCTGCGCCGTGGACTTGCCATGCCGGTCCGCAATCCGTTTGACGACGGGGTTTTCCAGCAGCTTCCCGCGCCCCAGCGGACTCCATGCCTCGGTCAGGATACCCAGCTTCTTGTGCAGGGCGACCTGTTCCGACTGCGCGAAATCGGCATGCATCTCGATCTGGTTGACGGCGGGGGTGACGCCGGTTTCATCAATCAGGCGCTGCAGGTGTTCAGGCAGGAAGTTGGAGACGCCGATCGAACGGATGCGACCTTCCTTCTGCAGGCGGATCATCGCCTTCCAGCTTTCGACATACTGGTCCTTGGCGGGCAGCGGCCAGTGGATGAGGTACAGGTCAACATAACTCATCTTCAGGCGTTCAAGGCTTTCGTCAAACGCGCGCAGCGTGCTGTCATATCCCTGGTCGGCGCCGCGCAGTTTGGTGGTGACGAAAATGTCCTCGCGCCCGATGTCGAAGCTGACCAGTCCGGTCCCCACCCCGCTTTCGTTTCCGTAACGCGACGCGGTATCAAACAGCCGATAGCCCGCCGTCAGGGCCTCACGCACGGCCTTTTCGGCCTGCGGGTTGTCCAGCGGATAAGTGCCGAACCCCATGGCGGGGATCTTGTGGCCGTCATTCAGCTTGAGCAGGGGGATGGAGGTCGTCATGGTCGTTCCTTCGTCAGGCGCTCCCGGCGGCTATGGTGCCCCGGCGCACAGGCGGCAGGGTGGCGACCGGGCCGGGGGCTGGACGTGCGTCGCCGGTCCCTACCCTAACGACAGGTAACCACTTTTGGTTTATGCCCAGTTTTCAGGACTGGGCTGCATGTGGTTCATTATCACCATTGCTGGAGGCCCCATGACTGACACACCAACCGACATATCCGTCACCGATGCGATGGAACTGCACCGCACGCTGCTGACCATTGATACCCATGTGGACATCCCGTGGCCGGATCGCGGCGACTTCGCCACGGGCGCGCCGTCGCGGCGGGTGGACCTGCCGCGCATGCGCGCAGGCGGCCTGCGGGCGGCATGTCTTGTGGCCTATGTGGGACAGGGCGCGCGTGACGCGGCGGGGCATGAGGCGGCCTCCACCCGGGCGGAGGCCATGCTGCGCGTAATCGGGGAGACGGGCCAGATCCCCGGCGTACGGGTATGCGATACGGCGGCGGCGGTGCGCACGGCCTGTGATGCGGATGAAATCGCCATTATCCCCGCCGTGGAAAATGGTTATGCAATTGGCGAGGACCTATCGCTGATCGCGCGGTTCCGGGCCCTGGGCGCACGTTACATGACGCTGACGCATAACGGTCATAACCAGCTGGCCGACTCGGCGCGGCCCATGCACCATCTTGATGATCCCGAGACGCTGCATCATGGGCTGTCCGGCCTGGGCCGGGATGCCGTGGCCGAGATGAACCGCGTGGGCATGCTGGTTGATGTCTCGCACACGTCACGCGACACCATGATGCAGGCGGTCGAACTGTCCCGCGCGCCGGTCTTCGCCAGCCATTCCTGCGTGCGCGCCCTGTGCGATCACCCGCGCAACCTTGATGACGGGCAGCTTGACGCGCTGAAGACCTGTGGCGGGGTCATCCACATTACCGCCATGGACGCCTTCCTGCGCCCGCGTGACGTGCGCGACATCCGCCCGGTCACGGTGGCGGACTTCGTGGACCATATCGATTACGCCGTGCAGCGAATCGGGATCAAGCATGTTGGCATCTCGTCCGACTTCGATGGCGGCGGCGGCATACGGGGCTGGGCCGATGCATCGGAATCGCCCAATCTTACGGCGGAACTGCTGCGTCGTGGCTATGACCGCAGCCAGATCGCGGCCCTGTGGGGGGAAAATTTCCTGCGGATCCTGAAGCAGGCGGAAGAGGTCGCCAGCACGTTCGCGTGAACATGGAATCCCGCGCGCTCTGGATCACGCGCGCCCGACGGGGTATATCCTGTGCCGCATTGACGAATACAGGATAAGAAATGACCACCAGCACCGACTACAAGGTCAAGGACATCTCGCTTGCCGAGTGGGGCCGCAAGGAAATCTCGATCGCGGAAGGCGAAATGCCGGGGCTTATGGCCCTCCGTGAGGAATATGGCGAATCCAAGCCGCTGAAGGGCGCGCGCATCGCCGGCTGCCTGCACATGACGATCCAGACCGCCGTGCTGATCGAGACCCTCACGGCGCTCGGCGCCACGGTCCGCTGGTCTTCGTGCAACATCTTCTCGACCCAGGACCAGGCGGCCGCCGCCATCGCCGCAACCGGCGTGCCCGTGTTCGCGTGGAAGGGCCTGACCGAGGACGAGTTCTGGTGGTGCATCGAGCAGACCATCAAGGGTCCGGATGGCTGGACACCGAACATGATCCTCGACGACGGCGGCGACCTGACGACGCTGATGCACGAGAAGTATCCCGAGATGCTCAATGACGTGCGTGGCGTCTCCGAAGAGACCACGACCGGCGTGCATCGCCTGTGGGACATGGCCAAGAAGGGCCTGCTGAAGGTTCCGGCCATCAACGTCAACGACAGCGTCACGAAGTCGAAGTTCGACAACCTGTATGGCTGCCGTGAAAGCCTGGTGGATGCGATCCGCCGTGGCACGGATGTGATGATGGCGGGCAAGGTTGCCGTGGTTGCTGGTTATGGCGACGTGGGCAAGGGTTCAGCAGCATCCCTGCGCAACGCGGGCTGCCGCGTGCTGGTGACCGAAGTCGACCCTATCTGCGCCCTGCAGGCCGCGATGGAAGGCTATGAGGTCGTGACGATGGAAGAAGGTGCGCCCCGCGGCGATATCTTCGTCACCGCGACCGGTAACGAGGGCGTCATCACCATCGAGCACATGCGCGAGATGAAGAACCGCGCCATCGTGTGCAACATTGGGCACTTTGATTCCGAAATCCAGATCAACGCCCTGCGCAACTACAAATGGGACAACATCAAGCCGCAGGTGGACGAGGTCGTCTTCCCCGACGGCAAGCGCCTGATCGTCCTGTCCGAAGGCCGCCTGGTGAACCTGGGCAATGCGACGGGCCATCCGTCCTTCGTCATGTCCGCGTCCTTCACCAACCAGACGCTGGCGCAGATCGACCTGTGGCAGGCACCGGCGGGCAAGTACGAAAACAAGGTCTATACCCTGCCCAAGCACCTGGATGAGAAGGTGGCCTTCCTGCATCTGGCCAAGGTTGGCGCAAAGCTGTCGAAGCTGTCACAGACGCAGGCGGATTATATCGGCGTGCCGGTCAATGGCCCGTTCAAGAATGATCTGTATCGTTACTAAGCGCTGCAAACGTCCCTAACATATGCGTGAGGGGTCCGGCATCCGCCGGACCACATCATGTGATGGAGAAAGAGAACATGAGCATCTTCGGTTCAATCCTGTCCAAGATTTTCGGCAGCCACACCGCTGCAGCCGCCACCCCGGCCGCTGCAACCACTGCAGCACCTGCTGCTGCACCCGCAGCGACTGCGGCACCTGCCGCCCCGGCACAGCCGGTTGACGTGGACGCGGTGCTGAGCGCGCTGGCGGCTAAAAACCCGGAAAAGCTGAACTGGCAGACTTCCATCGTGGACCTGCTGAAGCTGCTGGGCCTGGACAGCTCGCTTACCGCGCGCAAGCAGCTGGCGACGGAACTGCATTACACCGGTGACATGAACGATTCCGCGTCCATGAACATCTGGCTGATCAAGCAGGTCATGCAGAAGCTGGCGGAAAATGGCGGCAAGGTCTCCCCTGACCTGATGAAATAATACGCCGCTGGCGTAACGGGCGGGCGCGTGGCCGACAGCCACCGGCCGCCCGTTTTGTATCAGCCACGGACATAGCCACCAGAACCGGCCAGACCGGCAGCATGACGGAGGGATACGCGATGGGAAACGTCCCCGATTTCCCCATGACGGACAACGCCACCGGGTTGTCTGTCGACATGTTATCCGCGTCCTCTGTCTCCAACGGACTGGTATGGGCCATTGCCTGCCAGCCGGGTCAGAAGCCTGAGCGCCTGACGGATGAACAGATTGCCCGCGCGCTTGAAGGCTACCCCCCCGATGAGCCGGCCACATGGGTCTGGCTACATTACGATATCGTCCATACCGCCAGCCGCGCCCATATCCAGGCCATTCCCTGCCTGCCTGAGGAAGTGCGCCTTGCGTTGGGCAGCACGGATCGCGGCACCAATGTCGAGGCGGAAGGCGATATCGTCTATGGCGCCCTGCCCGGCTTTGACGATGCCATGTCGGAAGATGACAAGAACTTGTCCGCATGGCGTTTCGCGGTCCTGCCCACCCTGCTGATCACCACGCGCCGCCAGCCAGTTCCGGCCCTAGGGGTCATTTACCGGGCCATGCAGCGGGCTTCGTACGACTCCCCTGCCGAGGTAGTGGATCATACCTTGCTGGAATTTGCCGATACCGTACGACGCAACATCGCCATGCTGGATGACCAGCTGGATCGTGCCGAGGATCTGCTGCTGACGCTGGACCAGCACACTGATTTCGGTCGCATAAGCGGGCTGATCGGGCGCGTGCGCCGCCGTTCGACCGAACTGCGCCGCGTGATTTCACCCGTGGACCGCATTTTCCATAACGAGGATCTGGAACTGCCCGAATGGGCGGAAGATGACATCCGCGACCGTTCACAGCGCCAGATCCATGCGGCCCTTGATGACCTTCTGGCGCTACAGGACCGTGCACGATCGCTGCAGGACGAACTGGCGTCCGGTCAGGCGGAAGAGACCAACCGCCGCCTGTATACCGTATCCATCGTGACCACGCTGATGCTGCCCGCGACCTTTGTCACCGGTTTTTTTGGCATGAATACGGGCGGCATGTTCCTTGCATCCGGCCCGCTGGGAACCGTGGAAGCCGGAGGTATCTGCTTCGTGTTCATGATGATCACATGGCTGCTGCTCAAAATCATGAAGCTGCTGTAAGCGACGGATGGGGGCTGAACACGGACCGTCGATCTTTCCATATCACTACGGCTGCCATTCCAGCGGATTACGTCCCGGTAGAGGAATACAGCAGACACGACAGTCCTTGTCCGCTGGTCCGTCCATACAGGAAATCAGGTACCTCGTCGTAAAAATCTCCTAACGCAGGTTACGCGTCGCTCATATTCTCAGATGGTCCGTCTTTCGACGAACACATTACGGCGTGTCGTCAGTTAATACCAACCGTTGATTGCTATAACCTATGAGCCCACTTGCGCAGTCCGATTGACATGATGCGCCATGGTTGATCGACGAGCTGGTTCCAGGCATGGCAGGCGATATCAACGATATCGTCATAGGTTC
>NZ_VWPI01000103.1 GCF_015155755.1 Komagataeibacter sp. FXV3
CGCTGGGTGGTTGAACGGACATTCGCCTGGCTGGGACGGTGCAGGCGGCTCGCCAAAGATTGGGAAAAGTCCATTGCTTCCTCAACCGCATGGACATTGATCGCCTCGATCCGCATGCTCACACGACGGACAGCAAGGCATTGTCAAGCTTGAAAAACTTTCGGATCGGGCTCTAAGGCTGGATTTAACTTTCTTGCCCCAAACCATCGTTTATGTAATAACGGGTTACAATTGAACAGAGGAACGGTATGAAGTGTCTCGTGACCGGTGGGGCTGGGTTTGTAGGTAGCCATGTTGTGCTCAGTATGCTCGATGCAGGACATGAGGTGGTAGTCCTTGATAATCTGAGTACTGGGCATCTGGCCGCCGTGTTTCCGGGTGTGCGGTTCTTCAATGTCGATCTTACAGACGCGGCAGCAACCGAAGAAGTTGTCGGTAGTGAGCAGTGGGATGCCGTCTTGCATTTTGCTGCCCTTTCACTGGTCAGTGCCAGTATTTTCAATCCGCTGCATTATCTGCACAATAATTATATCACTGCTCTCAATCTCATTCGGGCCTGTGTGCATCAGAAGGTTCCGCGATTTGTATTCTCCTCCACGGCAGCACTGTTTGGTAGGGAGAGGGGCACGCAGTTAATCGCTGATGACGCCTTTATTGACCCCAGTTCCCCTTATGGGGAAAGCAAATTCTTTATTGAGCGTGTCCTCGTCTGGGCGGACCGGATCCATGGCATGCGTAGCGCCAGCCTGCGCTATTTCAATGCTGCTGGTGCTGATCCTCTGGGACGGCTCGGGGAAGATCATAATCCCGAAACACACCTGATCCCGCTTGCCATCGACAGCGTTTTGGGACGTCGTTCCGGATTCAAGCTGTTTGGTAGCGATTATCCTACCCCTGATGGCACGTGCATCCGGGATTACGTGCATGTTACTGATCTGGCTGATGCCCATATTCGCGTCCTGAAACAGCTTGATACCCATTCTGTCACCTATAATCTCGGGAATGGCGTAGGGTTGAGCAATCTTGAGGTTGTTCAGAGTCTTGAGCGTATCAGTGGTCGCAAGGTGCCTTGGACATGGGGGCCCCGTCGCGCGGGTGATCCAGCAGTACTGGTTGCAGATTCAACCCGTTTCTGTCAGGAAACCGGTTGGAAACCCAGATATAGCAGTCTTGATCAGATTGTGGAAACAGCGCTGTTATGGCGGGAAGCCCATCCGCATGGTTACCAGAAGAAGAAAGAAAAAGAATTACAACTGTAGTGCAATGAATTATTTTCATACCCTGTATTTTTACTTATTAAATAATAAGAGCCTGCTATGGATAGGGGTTAAATGAAGGGTCTCTATCGAAATTCTTGGGCAGGACCGTTTGCTGCAACCAGAAGGCGGAAAAGTTAGCGAGCGTGTGCCCATCGCCCATTTCTTGTGGCTACGCTTTCGACATCTCCATTCTGCCGTATTTCGATCGTCATGCGCAGGACGTTGCATCGCTACGGTGTGTCGTCAGTTAAGCAGGATGATGATTGAGGCGAACTGCACGGCTGCGAGGAAGGTTGATTTCAGTTTATCGTAGCGGGTTGCGATAGCGCGAAACTGCTTGAGTTTATTGAAGAACCTCTCGATCGTGTTGTCATGATGACTCTCCAGGGATGTTTCTTGTTGAAGCGTGGGACAGGCTGACAAGCCAGATACGTTGCGTTCCGACCTGCGCGAGGCGTCCTTTCAACTGGCCGCGCCGCAGCCAACCATAAACGGTCTGCCTATGTACGCCGAGACGTTCACAGAGCTCCTGCAGTGTCACCTCGTCGTCGTTGAGGCGCGGAATATGTCCGGACCAGACAGGGCGCTTCTTTCCGAGCCCTTTCCTCACCAGGAGCTTTTGAACGATCAAGGCATCGAACGCCTGTTTTTTCGGCGGCAGCCAGCCTTTTGCATTCAGGTCGTCTGCGATGCTCCGGGCCGTGGTGCCCTGGTTTCGCAATTCGGCGATACGGGCAAGGATTTCGTCGCAATGTTCAAGTTGTTCGAAACGTCTGACAGGACGGATGATCGGATGTGTGGTGACGACTTTGCCAGCCCAATGACACGTGACTTCAGCCCGCTCCGTCTCCCCGAATACGCGAACAATGACGCGATCGAGCATCATGCGCGCGATCGTCTGCCGGTCCTGCGGTGTGGTGGTTGACGCCGTCCACAAGGACGGAACGTTGTTCGCCAAGGCCCGGACCGCGTCCTTTTCCTGATCCGTCAGTCGTTCGGATTGTTGCGCCGAGGCGCGTCGATGATCGTCGGCCAGGCTCTGCGCGGTGACCATTGCTGTCTCCCAGTCCCGCGCCAGGGTGCGAGCGACAAGGCGGTTGGCGGGATCGACAGCTTCATAACGTCGGCGCGCGAGCATTGCCGAGACTGTGTAGAATTTTGTGCGGTGGCACTTTTTCAGGCCATTGGGAAACGATCATCGAACATGATGGCGAGCTGGCATCTGACAGCATACTATTCGCTCACTGAGCGCTTCCACTCTGAGTGCCCGATCCGAAAGTTTTTGAACAATACCAGCCTGTTGTGATTCATCCGTCTTTACGAAGAGATGGAGTGAATGGTGACATGGACTGGTATTGCCCGACGTGAACATAGCCGGGAAGGGCTGCG
>NZ_VWPI01000104.1 GCF_015155755.1 Komagataeibacter sp. FXV3
TATCGCAGTCCTTCCCGGCTATGTTCACGTCGGGCAATACCAGTCCATGTCACCATTCACTCCATCTCTTCGTAAAGACGGATGAATCACAACAGGCTGGTATTGTTCAAAAACTTTCGGATCGGGCTTTCAGACGTGCCGATACATTCACACGATTCCTCACTGACGGCCGGATCTGCCTCTCAAACAATGCAGCAGAACGCGCTCTGCGCGGCATCGCCCTGGGCAGGAAAGCCTGGTTGTTCGCCGGGTCCGATCGTGGCGGAGAGCGCGCCGCCGCCATGTATTCCCTGATCGTCACCGCGCGCCTGAACGATGTCGATCCCCAGGCATGGCTCGCCGATGTCCTGGCACGGATCAATGACATCCTCAATCCACGCCTCCATGAACTTCTGCCCTGGCACTGGAAAGCCCACCAGCAGGTCCACAATACCATCGCCGCCTGAATACGCCCGCGTCTCTCGCCGGATGATTACGGCTTCCTGATCTTTCTCCTCGTTCATGCCGCCGATATCCAGGATCGTGATGGGGCCATTGATGTCCTCGCGGCAATACGCAGGCGCTTTCCCTGGCTGCGCCACATCTTCGCGGATGGCGGCTATGCTGGCGAGAAATTGCGATCCGCGCTCGCCTCCATGGGAAAATGGACGGTCGAAATCATCAGGCGGTCCGATACGGGGGAAGGCTTTCAGATCCTGCCGCGACGCTGGGTGGTTGAACGAACATTCGCCTGGCTGGGACGGTGCAGGCGGCTCGCCAAAGATTGGGAAAAGTCCATTGCTTCCTCAACCGCATGGACATTGATCGCCTCGATCCGCATGCTCACACGACCGACGGACAGCAAGGCATTATCAAGCTTGAAAAACTTTCGGATCGGGCTCTAAAGAAAACCTGTCAGATCGGAATAAGCCCTGGTTAACATTTCATTTTGTCGTTTAGTCCATTTTTGCCATAAGGGCATTTGTTTGATGCGTTAGGATGTATTCTTCTCATGCAGGATTAATCTTCAGACTGAACCTCTCTCTTTCACGCTGAATCAAAGATATGAGTTTCAGAGAAACATTTAATATATATGTGGTCTATTAAAATTTAATCTGATAGATGATACGTTCGGATCATTTGCAACTTTTATGTTGATAGTATATTCAGAAGCATACTGGTGTTTTACACTACTTTGTCGTTGCCTTCCCAATTAACCTTCAATCGCGGTGTTACATTGAGCAATTTCTACTGTCCTCCAGATTCGGCCCCGATTCAACGTCGTGCGGGAGGGAAACAACGTCTTGTCGTGATTGGAGGAATGCTGCTGTTTCTGACCGGGTGCAATTCCTTGCCTGACAGTGGCCCGACTGAAGCGCAGATCAATCATACGCAGCGTGATCCAAAAAAAAATACCGTCGGCTACGGAATTATTCAGATCAGCCTGGACTTGATCACGCTTCTGGATAGCGAAGCGCCCACACAGTTCAGCAGTCTGGACACTGATAACGCGCCGCGTATTTCAAGCAAGAATGACACGGTTGGACCGGGAGATGTCCTGCAAGTTTCCATATACGAGATCGGTAGTGCGCTTTTCAGTTCCACTAGTGGCAGTGCTGCTTTGAGCAATGCGAATCTTAGCGGCGGTACAACCATTCCCAGTGTATCTACTGCCAGTAATTTGCCCCCATTGAATGTTGATGGTGCGGGCAACATTCGTGTGCCTTTCGTAGGTCAGATTCACGTAGCCGGTCTGACGACGACGCAGGTAGCTCAGACTATTCAAGCCCGGTTGAGGCAAAAGTCTCAGTCGCCGCAGGTCGTGGTCCGGATCGTATCTGATATTGCTAATTCTGTTATGGTATATGGCAGTGTGCGACGTCCCAGCCGTATTCCGCTGACTCCGAATCGTGAACGAATTCTGGATGTCATTGCCCTTGCAGGGGGAGAAGACCACACAAGCCAGTCAGATGAAGATTATATGGTCCGGCTGACGCGCAATGACCGGATTGCCGAAATGCCGCTCAAGGTCATAGAAAACAATCCAGAACAGAACATCC
This sequence comes from Komagataeibacter sp. FXV3, assembly GCF_015155755.1. GTDB lineage: Bacteria > Pseudomonadota > Alphaproteobacteria > Acetobacterales > Acetobacteraceae > Komagataeibacter. The sequence goes on from NZ_VWPI01000104.1 coordinate 2,040, forward strand.
TGATACAGCCGGAAGACAGGGTGCAGGTCACATTCCAGCCGCGTACCTTTACGGTATTAGGTGCCAGCGGCCATGTAACCCAAACCCAATTCACGACACCTACACTGACCATGGCTGAAGCCGTTGCCCGTGTGGGTGGACCGATCGATTCACGTGCGGATCCCAACGCGGTCTATCTTTTCCGTTTTGAAAATGCCGATGTTCTTCGGCGTCTTGGTATGCCAGTTGACAATAATGCAACAACTGGACCGGTTGTTTATCAGTTGGACATGATGAATCCTAACAGTTATTTTCTGGCTCAGAAATTCATGATGCGAAATGATGATATTATTTATATTGCCAATTCTGCTACCAATAAGTTCTATAAATTTATGAATCTTATTACGACAATTATTTCCCCAGGCACATCAATGGGAGGTCTGGCAAAGTAAAAAAATTTTCTATGAAATTTAGTGGGGTTTATTTTCTTTACCCATAACGGCTTTGTAATGATATGGTAGTGATTATGCCACTCCTGCTTCAAAAGCGAGGGGCTCTGATACTGCCCAAATATGAATGTCGTCAACGTGGATTGTAAAACACATTGATATACTGGAAAATGGCGGCAGCAGCCTGACAGAGGTGGTCCCCATTTTTCGGACAGGGCGATAAGCTATCATCTGGCCTGAACGAGGACGGGTTTTATGGGCAAGGTTACGCGGAAACGGTATGCGGCGGAGTTCAAATCACGGGTTGCCCTGGAGGCGATCCGTGGCGAACTGACGCTGGCGGAGTTGGCGTCGAAACATGGCGTGCATCAGACGATGATCGCCCAATGGGGGGGCGCCAGGCGATCGAAGGCATGGCAAGCCTTTTTTCTGGTAAGTCAGTAACGGAACCTTCAGTCAGCCCTGCTGATGTAGAGAAACTGCACGCCAAGATCGGCCAGTTGCTGGTGGAACGGGATTTTTTACGCGATGCCTCTGCTCGGTTGGGCGTGATCAGAGGCGGCAGATGATTGACCCGAAGCGAGCGCGCCTGCCGATATTCCGGCAATGCACGCTGCTGCGACTCAACCGGTCGGGCGTTTACTATCGGCCTGTGCCACAGAGCGAGGCCAATCTGAAGCTGATGCGGCTGATCGACGCCCGGTTCCTGGAAACGCCGTATTATGGCTCACGGCAGATGACATGGCATCTGCGCCGCCTGGGACATGAAGTGGGCCGCAAGCGGGTCCGGCGGCTCATGGCGATCATGGGCCTGCGGGCGATCTACCAGAAGCCGCGCACGACCGTGCCCCATCCGGAGCATCGGAAATATCCATATCTTCTGAGGGATCTGGTCATCAATCGGCCTGACCAGGTCTGGTGTTCCGATATCACATATATTCCCATGAAACGGGGATTTCTCTATCTCGTGGCGATCATGGACTGGTTCACGCGCAAGGTCCTGTCCTGGCGTCTATCGAACACGATGGACGTGGAGTTCTGTATCGAGGCGCTACAGGATGCCCTCATGCGCTATGGCGCCCCGGACATTTTCAATACTGACCAAGGGTCGCAATTTACGACACCCCGTTTCACCGGGATACTGGAAGAGCGTCAGATCCGCATCAGTATGGACGGGCGTGGGCGATGGCTGGATAACGTGTTCATCGAGCGTCTGTGGCGGTCGCTGAAATATGAATGCGTCTACCTGCACGCGTTCGAGACCGGATCAGAACTGAGGGCCGGGCTTGGCAGATGGATCGCCCATTATAACGAAAGGCGTCCGCATACGGCGCTGGCTGGACGAACGCCCGATGAGGCGTATCATAACGTGCCGACGCCATCTGGTCCGGGGTTAACCCCGGACCAGATGGCCAACAGCAACGCCGTCAGAAGGGCGGCATAACAACAACCGGGTATAGCTTATCAAGCCCGCAAAACTGTCCGAACAGACGGGACCACCTCTGTCGTCCGACAGCATTCGCCACCCACCGCCTGTTCGTGCCAGATAGCGAAGCGCATCAGGCACATCGCGCAGGTCCGCCGCAGGCTTGCGACCGCGCTTGGCCGCTGATGGCAGAAACGGCTGAATGAACAGCCATTCCCTGTCCGTCAGATCAATCGGGTAGCGCTTTGACCGCTTCTCAACTCCGGCCATCCGGCCATGGCCTGCTCAGGTCCACATCCCAAGCTTAAATCACGCCCACGCCACCGCATCAACACATTCTCAAACAGGCTCTAACCAATGTTGAAATTTTCGCCTTCTTATGTATGAATAGATGAAATCCATCTTATGGCGGCGATAAATATAATGAATAAAATTGACTGTGCTCTTGATGATTATCAAACAATCAAAGAGCTAGAATATTTTATTTCAAAATTTGAAATAGTATCTTTTGACGTATTTGATACCTTGCTTTTCCGCAAAACGGCGCATCCAGAAGGCGTTTTTGATTATATTGAAATCAAGACGGGAAACGCAGGTTTTGCCAAGCGGCGCATTGCAGCGGAAAAAGCTGCTCGCGAAATCAATTTTTCTAAATATAAATCTCACGAAACAACATTAACGGATATTTACAAATTATTATATGAAGACGATCGTCAGCAGAAAGAGTGTATAAATCAAGAAATTGCAGCCGAATATCATTTTTTAATTTCTTATGATAAAAACAAAAAAATATATAATATGGCACGGTCATTAAATAAGAAGATTATTGCTATAAGTGACATGTACATGCCATCGTCTGAAATAGATAAAATATTGAAAAAAAATGATATCCATGTTGATGAAATTTTCTGCTCATCCAGCTACTACAAAGATTATCTATCTAAATCTAATGGAAAAATTTATCCTTTTATTTGTAGATCGCTAAATGCTTCACCTAAAGACATTATCCATTTTGGGGATAACTATCATTCTGATTTTGTTCAATCCATATCTGCAGGAATTCCTGCAATTCATACATCTACGGCATTAAGAGAACTTTTATACGATAGAAACTTAAATTCAGATTTAATAAGTGCCCTGAATGAAAAGCATAATCTTGAAGGGAATATAATACTTGGCTTAATAGCAAAGCGGCATTCTGAAGGATATTTTAATAATAATTCTACATTGAATTCATTTGGATATATTTACTCAGGTATTGTTATTACATCATTTATAAAAAATATTGTTGATATTTCAAAAAAATATAAAGTGAAAAAATTATTTCTTATGACACGCGATGGATTTATAATTCAACGCGTTATGGATAAATTGGATTTATCTGACATCGATTATGATGTTATCTGGTCCTCCCGACGTATGTGCCTCGTACCATTGCTGGGGATGGGAAAGCAATATGATTGGGTGTACTCTATGCTGTTCCCGCCTAAAGGAAATAACTCATATAGTTTAAAAGAGGATCTGATACGCCTTCACATTGACACCCCGGTAGATTTTCCAGATATTAATGAAGTATCTTATGAGATTTATATCGAAAAACTGAAAAAAATTGGTAATTTATGGAATTCTGTAGTGTGTTCGGAACGTGATTCGTATATAAATTATTTAAATGACTTGATTGGAGGGATGAATCTATCGGATATCGCTTTCGTAGATGTTGGCTGGGGTCTGTCATCCCATAGGGCTTTAGATATTTTTTTAGAATATCAGATAAAGGGATTCTATATAGGCACACATAAGAAAGCCTATGCTACAAAAAATATTCACGGAATTCTATTCCAAGAAGGAAAACCTGAGGAAATAGCACATACCATTATGAATGGTGTGGAACTAATTGAACTAATGTTTTCTGATGCAAGCCCATCTTCTATCAGCATGAAGAAAGCTGGAGAAAAATATTATCCAGTTTTCGAAAAACGTAATGCAGCGGATGTGTCTCGCGACATATATGTAAAAGAAATACAAAATTGTGTTATGGATTTTGTATCAGATATAGCACCTTATTTTTCTCTTTTTTCCGCTGATATTCTAAAAAATATGGCGGAAGATTGTATGTCTAATATTCTTTCCAGACCCACTTCATCTGAAAAGGAAATTTTGGGAAGCATTCCTCATGCCTGCGATATAGGACATGGGCGTTTTTTACCCATTTCCTATTGGTGGCATCCACACTGGTCTCAAGCCGAACGAGATAGCTTCGCACTGCATGGTCGTATTTTGCCCAAATCAGAATTAATAGGTCGTAAAATACTGGACCCCATAATAGGAAAAAAAGGAGCAGACTGGGTTATTAAATCATGGAATAAGAATAAACGTAGATTTAAATGATTCAAAAAATAGATGAATATTATCAGTAAGGAGATTGGGAGAAAGTATTTACTGATTTTCGGGCCTGTTAGAGCCCGATCCGAAAGTTTTTCAAGCTTGATAATGCCTTGCTGTCCGTCGTGTGAGCATGCGGATCGAGGCGATCAATGTCCATGCGGTTGAGGAAGCAATGGACTTTTCCCAATCTTTGGCGAGCCGCCTGCACCGTCCCAGCCAGGCGAATGTTCGTTCAACCACCCAGCGTCGCGGCAGGATCTGAAAGCCTTCCCCCGTATCGGACCGCCTGATGATTTCGACCGTCCATTTTCCCATGGAGGCGAGCGCGGATCGCAATTTCTCGCCAGCATAGCCGCCATCCGCGAAGATGTGGCGCAGCCAGGGAAAGCGCCTGCGTATTGCCGCGAGGACATCAATGGCCGTAATCGGCCGCTTGAGGCCGCCTTATGACTGAGGATTGTGACTGGTAACTTACCGTCGTTAACGACGTCGTTATTGACGTCGTTCGGGAGGTAAATATGGCTCAGGAAATCCTGATTGGCGTTGAACGCCGTCGCCGCTGGCCGGACGAACG
>NZ_VWPI01000105.1 GCF_015155755.1 Komagataeibacter sp. FXV3
CGCTGGGTGGTTGAACGAACATTCGCCTGGCTGGGACGGTGCAGGCGGCTCGCCAAAGATTGGGAAAAGTCCATTGCTTCCTCAACCGCATGGACATTGATCGCCTCGATCCGCATGCTCACACGACGGACAGCAAGGCATTGTCAAGCTTGAAAAACTTTCGGATCGGGCTCTGACGACGGATTGGCCAGTTCTGCCTCCAGAGCCGTTCCGCCTTCAGGCTTTTGAAAAACGTTTCGACAGCAGCGTTGTCAAAACAGTTTCTCTTTCCGGACATTGAAGCCAGCAGTCCATGGACCAACAGCTTTTTCTGGAAATCATGAGAACCTTACTGGCTGCCACAGTCAGAATAAAAAACGCAGCCGGGCAACGGATCGCGCAGCCGTACCGCAATACCTAGGGCACGGATGGCCAGAGTTCCATGGTCATGCGCGGTCGTCCGTAGGAGCCGTTGCCTAGGGCATAATGTTCACGGATATGCGCCAGCGCCTTCAGATCGGTGCGCTGGCGCTGGCAGGCCGGTCAGGATGTCCAAGCGAAGACGTTCATTCCCGCGCACCAGATCAGCAGATTGCCCGGAGTGGATTTGCCAATACCCAGGTCGATCGCAACGCGCGTGCGTGACGGCCCATTGCTCAACGCGATCCTTACGGCCTCGCGCTTGAAATCTCCCGTATGCTTCATGGTCCTGTCGGTCTCCTGATACGCGCTTAAAACGCTCAGATGACCGGCACAGAACCGTCACAAGTCCAAAAATCAACAGCTTCATAAAATACCGCCTGTTTGGAAAAAAGCGACGTTATTTTCAAAAGAATTCTCATCAAAAACTTCTTTATATCGCCCTTACCAAAAATTATGCATGTTCAAACTTCACGTAATTCTAGGCAATTTTTTATATGGTATCATATTATGTACTCTAGTTTATTATTTACCACAAATTACTGAACAAGTATATATTTTCTTACACTGAGAGTAAGCTTAAGGCCAACAATAAAAAGTAATAAATTTATAAGAATAGTGTAAAGTATATCATAATGCGCATGCGCATTTAAACCAAATTCACCTTCCCGTATCATTTCAATATTATCTACACTGGGCGATAGCATCATATACCAACGATATTTCGCTGGTAACCAATTTACCATTGTAAATGCCCCGGTAAACGGTAAGGACAGATAACTAAAAACACCCATAAATTTTTCAATTAATTCCGATATCTCACTTAAAGAAGAAAAAATCATAGCCACTGATATACAGAATATCATATGAAAAAAAATTCCTAAATAAAGAATTCCGTAATATTGTGGTGGATTCATGTACCCTAGAAAAATCGCACCACATGTGACCAGTATTCCTGCCATGATCGTGCCAATAATTTCCAAGCCGGCTCGCGCCAGAATAATCGTAACAGGTGTAACCTGTTGATGAAAAAGGAGACTGCCATTAGCTTCAAAGGCCTTGACGGATTGAGACAGGCAATGTCGCCACATTGTTAGGGGAACATAACCCGTTATCACGATCGGGGTCATGGGCAGACCATATTCGTGAGAAGGCCGGATCGCCGTCCACAGGATCGCGACACCGGCGCAAAACAGGATAGGCTCTCCCAAGACCCATAAAAACCCGATATTTTCACGCCCATACCGTGTATGGATTTCACGCATCATCAAGGCATAGATCACACGAAACATACAGCTGAAATCATCAGCCAGTTCCCTCAATGTATTACCCATACCGCTGGCCATTCTTTTCATGGAATACTGTACTCTCGTGTACGTCTCATTGACCGATTCCCCCTTACATAATCATTATGTTCTAAAAAAACATCATAAATCAGGCACACGGGCCATATCCGGCTCTACTGCGGTCCTGTTGCGTAAAATCATATTTCTCATTCTGCCCTGAATCGCTTTCAAACGCATCAGGGCCGTTGGGCGCCAGGCGCGGTGATCCCCAAAGCGCTCGATTACCATTTCAATCTCACACGGTATATGGGTAAGGGGATCGATATAGCGGGGATAGAGAATCAGGGTTCCGGCCACAAGTTCCTCCAGTGTCAGGGATCGACCACGTCGTCCCGCCGGAACTGGCCCCATATCCGTGGTCATACCCCATCCGGCATAGAAAGGACAGCCATAGGTCACGACCTTGCGCCGCCGCAGCAGACCTTCAAATCCGGCCAGGGAGGTCAGGGTATGAATTTCATCGACTTCCTGCATGAGATCCGTGATGGAACCGCCAGTGCTGATATAATCAGCATAGGTCAGGATCACTTCATCAGACAGATGGCCGGCCCGATGCCCCGCCGTCACATCCGGATGCGGACGATAAATGATGAATGAATCTGAGTTATGCTGCCGCACGGCCTGCAGCAGTTCAAGATTACCGCGTATCCTGCCGCCACCCTTCAACACGGACAGATCATCACTCACCTGTCCCGGCACCAGAAGAACCCGTTGCCCCTGCGCGTGCCAGTCCCGAAGATGATGCGTCTCAGAGCGGCCGTATTTCGAGATGCCCCTCTGGACCAGATGCTCGATCAGGGCATGTGCCCGTACGCGCAAATGATCATCGAACGTGGTGGTGGCCAGAATATGTTCCAGATCACTTGGTTCGGACGGATCGTAATAGATACCTCGTTGATCCACGAAAATGGAGGCAGGCACCTGCAACCCGCTCCCCAAGCCGACTGAACGGACAAATCCGTCTTCCACACGCCAGACGGGCACGTGGGCCTTGCGGGCTTCCGTCATCAGTCCTGCAGGCATCCGTGTCGCCCATGCCACGATCGCCTTGCCATGCGGCACGCACCGCTGCACAGCCGGACGGGTCTTACGCACGAACGGCGGATGTGTCGGTGGAACGGAAAAGAATTCCGCCATCCGCCCGCGTTTCCACAGGGCCATGCCGACACAGGCCCCGATCTGATGATTGGCGTCGATGGTGCGCCGCCACAGGGCCTGAAACGCAAGGATATGACCGACCGTGGTGATCTTTCCGGTATAGGGATCATGATACTGCCAATCTTCGATCAGCCTGCGTGCAACCTGCTGTCCTTCGACCCGGTTTCCCTGATCCGGGCAGGCATAACGCGTAACTGTCAGACCACGCAGGGCCGCCAGATCACCGATCTCACCCTGCCCCAGTTCGTGGATTTCATGCGCACCGTCCAGCAACCTGTGGGGGTCAACCGGTTCATGAAGATGGGCAATACCATAACGGCGCGCAACGCGGGCGGCAGCACCATAAGGTCCGGGGGCAACCAGCATGAGATCCTGCGTCGGTCGGGACGCAACAAGCCGTTCCAGCAGACGGGCAAGGATACGCAATCTGTCACGATCATGACCTGAACCGGCACAGATCAGGACAGGGCGCGTACATGATGGCGGCTCGGCCCAGAACCGGCCGCCAGTCCTGTCGGCAACGATACGTCGCGCCAGTTTATCCATATCCGCGATCGTGGCCACGGCCGTTCCGGATGCCGGAACGGCAATGACAGGCACTGCCCGATGGAAGGGTGGCATTTGCAATAGACAGGAACGCGATGCCAATGTCATAGTTGGTGCTCCCGACCGGTCATGGCCTTTGCGGAAATCCTTATGCAGCCATTAGCAATGACCCGGGTGTTTAACCATTTGTGGATAGCTTATACAAGGGGTCGCACTTGACAACGCCATAGGCTGCAGCAATCCGCGGCCCCATCTGCACGACAGGATTTTCATGCAACCATCACTGGTTCTGGCTGCCTTAACGACCATTGTACTGGTGACGCCTGCCATTGAATATGTTGGCGTGATCCCCCGCATAGCCCCACCGCCATCCGCCCGTCGCTGGCTATTGGATATATTATGCAGCCTGGCCGGTTATGGCGGATGGCTGGCTGTAACAGGCAGTGTGCCTGTCGCCACCCTCATGACCCCGGTGCTTATGATCATCACGGTCGTGGCATCCAACATAAAACATCGGGTACTGGGAGAGCCATTGCTGTTCAGTGATCTTGTCGTCGCGCGCAGCTTCCTCCAACATCCCAAATTCTATCTTTTTTCCATTCCGGCCACGGCCCGGATTGCCCTGGTCATGCTCGTGGCAGTTCCGCCGGTGCTGCTGTGGATCTATGCATCCGCCGCCCTGTTTCCCCACCTGCTGGGAGTGGGAATGCTGCTGGGAGCATGCCTGGCGCTGTGGCTTTGCCCCGCACAATCATGGGCATCCGTGCCGGACATGCAGCGGGACCTATCCAGACTGGGGCTGCCCGGCAGCATGCTGCTGTACTGGCGCCAGTGGCGGGCCAGTCCAGACCAACCACCGCCCCCTCCCCTGCAGGGGAAAGCCGCCTATGACCAGATCATCATCATACAATGTGAATCTTTCGCCGACCCCGCAACACTGGGTCTACCTGCGGGCGTCCAAGCACCTTCTATGCCCGGCTTGGTGCGCGCACGGAAACTGGCGCTGCAGCAGGGCTCCTTATATGTCAGCGGGTTCGGGGCCTACACCATGCGTTCCGAATATGGCGTGCTGTTCGGGCAGGACGAAAAGACATTGGGCTTCCGGCATTATGATCCGTTCCTGACCGCACGGCGTGAATGCGCGCACGCCCTACCCCAGCGCCTGAAAGCCCTCGGTTACGAGAGCACGTTCGTTCATCCGCACGACCTGCGGTTTTATGATCGCGAAACCCTGATGCCTGTCATGGGATTTACCCATATTGTCAGTCCCGGTCCTCATACTCCGACCCCCGGAATGCCCTATTTTGGTGACATTGCACTGGGAAGAACACTGACAGGCATGATGCAGACGACCAGCACACCGTCCCTGTTTTATACCGTCACCATGGAAAATCATGGGCCGTGGCCTGCGAATATGGGCAAAGATGCGCCGCTACAGCATTATTTAAGACATGTGGTGAATAGCGACCAGATGCTTCTGAATCTGATCGATGACCTGTCAGATCAGAAGCGCAGGACATTGCTTGTTTTTTTCGGAGACCATCGCCCTTCGATCCCCAACATCATTGCACCCGGCCCCGTCCGCGATGTCCCTTATGTCGTCATTTCCTTTCCATTGGCGGCAACTACCCGATCACCCGCCCCCGTTGGCTGCACGCCAGCACAACTGAACGGACTGATAACAACCCTGGCCACTCAGGCTGCGGGTCAGGATGCCTTGACGACATTAGGGCCTGTTAGGTCTTGATATAGTCTGCTGTAGCTGCGATGAGGATGACAGAGAGGAAGGATGCCGCGGTTTTCTCATATCGGGTCGCGACAGCACGCCACTCCTTGAGCCTTGCCCACAGGTTTTCGACCAGGTGTCGGTGTCTGTAAGCCCATTTTGGACAGGCGACTTCTGGATCATTTTTCCTTGGCGGAATGACAGGACGAGATCCCCGGTCCCAGAGATACTCACGGAATTTATGCGAAGCATATCCGCGATCACAGACGACATAGGTCGGTGGGTGCGGCAGGTCGTCGAGCAGGGCATAAGCGGATGGCAGTTCATGTGCCTGTCCGGGCGACAGTATGAAGGATGGTAATCCCCCCATAAAAAGAGTGGCTTTTGAATGAGAATTTTCTCAGCGTAAGGATGAGGAGATTCTGATGAAGAGTGATCGCTTTACTGACGCGCAGATCATGGGTGTGATCCGCCAGGCTGAGG
>NZ_VWPI01000106.1 GCF_015155755.1 Komagataeibacter sp. FXV3
CGCTGGGTGGTTGAACGAACATTCGCCTGGCTGGGACGGTGCAGGCGGCTCGCCAAAGATTGGGAAAAGTCCATTGCTTCCTCAACCGCATGGACATTGATCGCCTCGATCCGCATGCTCACACGACGGACAGCAAGGCATTGTCAAGCTTGAAAAACTTTCGGATCGGGCTCTAAGATCTGACCCTGCGATTCATTAAATACGCGTGCGTGAGCTGTGGTTGAAATAGTTGCTATAAAAAAGATGATCCGCGCAAAAAAGCCCGGCGAGAAAAATTTTTCATATTCAACCATCCTTTCAGGGGCTATTGGGAATTATCGTGAATTGGTAATTGTGGTTATAAGATAGATCATGGCTGCAAAAATGACCTATCTATCTTCCTGCTCTGCACGGTAGATACAACTTAGATCGTTGATATTTAATAATATTCCCTCGGTGTGATGGCGTGCCTTGAACAGCCCCCATCAAACGGGCATCTGTCGAGGCGATTTCTGCGCTAGAGAATGATTGACGTGCTCCCCCGAATTTAGGCCAGCGAGAACTGGCATCTCCCGAAGTCCGGGCTTAAACCAGCAGGTGGAGGGATCGAAGAACTGTTGGTTGATGCGCTTAGCTCGCGATTTCAAGGTTGTGGCGTGCTGATTGAAGGTTCCCAAGGTGGCTTTCGATCTGCGCTTTGAACAGAATCGCCACCGGGATGGCTACGCGCTCACGTTCAACCTCTCGAGGAAGAGGAAGCGGTGCATGTTATAGACAATATTGGCCAGGCCGATCCGCATGGTGGCCCGGGTAATACCCACGGTTCGAACGAACAGACCCATCTGCGATTTCTGATCGGCAAAGACATGCCTGACGCGCGATCGGATCACCGACTTCCCTGCATTGGACCGCTGGAAATGGCGAGGCATGGGCTTGAGATGCGGCTTTTTCCTGTGGATCTTCGAGACGAAACTTTCTTTGTCCATGAAGTCCTCATTGGCTTTCGAGCGATACGCGGTGTCGGCCAAAACGGTTGAGGCCGTATTGGTTTTATCCAGCAGGCCCTCGCGCAATCTGGCACCATCACTGGCAGCGGCATCCGTTGTCTTCCATTTCCGGATCAGTCGAAACTTTCGATCGATGGAAACATGCGATTTGTAGCCAAAGAACGGAATGGCGAGGTCCATGGCCGGGAGCGTCCCGTCCTCCTGCCGCTTTGCCTTCAACTTTAGCGTCCAGCGGGCGTGCCTGTCCTTGTGGGACAGCTTTACCGGCTTATCTTCCCAGCCTTCGGGGATCCGGCCTTCCCGAAGATCGGCTTTCTCCCCGTTGGTATTGCGCTGCTTTGGCGCTGCCACCAGCGTGGTATCCAGAATCTGGCCGGCCATCGGCAGATACCCAGCCAGCGTTACGCAGGGTGGTGTCAAAGCGCTCGAACAGCTTTTGGATGGCGCCTGCCTCGGTCAGACGCTCACGAAACAGCCAGACCGTTTTGGCATCGGGCACCCGGTCCGACAGTCCCAGACCGAGGAAACGCATGAAGGACAAGCGGTCGTTGATCAGATATTCCGTTCGCTCGTCGGAAAGATTGTTCAGTGTCTGGATGACCAGGATCTTGAACATCAGCACCGGACCGAACGGGGGGATGGCCGCCTTTGCTCCTGTCTTTCAAAATGCACGCAATTTGAAATAAGATCTATTTACTGAAATAAACGACCAAAAAGCAGCAGGCTACCACATCGGTAACGATGTCCACGCCGCAATTATAAGACCCGTGATGCATATTCCATCCGTAACAGCCAAAACATGGCGGAATGGATATTCTGGCAACCCGGCAGATCAGGAGCTCAAAAGAAAATCAGGAGGCTTTTTTGCTCTCGGGTTGAGAGACATCCGTATGGCAGATCCGGTCAAGGAAAACCGCCGTAATCGCGTAATTGGCGTCACTCTGGCGATAATGGTGGTTAATATGATGAATTTTGATCTTGCGCAGCAGGCTCATACGCATCGGAAACTGGTGGCAGGAATAATGCACAATGTCATACGCCACATACCCGCACAGGAACCCTGCAGCGATGGCACTCCCCGCAGCATATCCCATGGAACATACGCACCCCACCCAGATCAGCAATGCAAGAGGCAGCGACGCGCTGAGAGGCATCAGGTTACGCAAGGGATGATTAGGCTGATCATGGTGGTTGCCATGCAGCAGATAAATCATGGATTTCATGAATGCTGACTGGCCGTTGAAATGAAACAGGAACCGGTGCATCAGATATTCAAACGGGAACCATGCGACAAAACCGATCAGACAGTACCACAACAGACTGCTTACTGATGATGACATGCACCATGCGATAATCAGAGCGACAGAGAGTACAACAGCCCATACCCCCGCGAATACACCAAAAGACAGCAGCGTCAGGGATTCCATGACAGGATTCTTGAACAGACGAACAGGCGCCTCTTCCTTTATCCTACGCTTTTGCTGCATAACAGATACCTTTGAAAATTCACATCCGGCATGAATTTAGCTTTCCTGCCTGAACAGCGCTTTACAGACAACATATTTCAGGTCATGGCACGCCATTTCATCAGAGGTAATACCTATTTTTTGTTGTTGTGCACCTCTGCCAATGTCTCGCGAGCATCTGATTTCTGACATTTCATCTTAACGATGCAGCACGCCTGATTTATGCTGAATTATATTCACAACGCAATAGGGGAAAAGTTTTTTCCTAAAACCCGCAAAAATTCCTCAATTCAGCTTACTAACAAAACAATATGACATCATGACGGCAAAGGCAGATCAGGAAACCGGGAGCGAAGCTGCGCATAGAATGCAGCCAGACGCACTTTTTGGGCGGAAGGGGAAAATTTTTCCGCCTGTCGCAGGCCAGCCGCCCGTAACGTTTCCCACGCAGGCGTACCTGGCTGCATGTCATCAAGGACTCTGATGCCCCGCGTGATGTCCTGTATATCATAGGCATCAACCAGAACCGCTGCCTGGCCTGCTATTTCCTCGGTGGCCCCGCCCCGGGATGTCAGTACCGGCACCCCAAGGGCCATTGCCTCGATTATAGGCAGGCCAAAACCCTCTGCCAGTGATGGAAACAGCAGGGCATGCGCATCCGCAAGGGTGCGCAGCAGGGAAAGGCGACTGCACCACGGGATGCGAATGATCTGCTGCTGCGGCGTTCGTGGCGTAAAATCAGGCGCGTCATCCCCATCTGGTCCAAGCAGGACCAATGGACGCCGTGTCCCGCTACGGGCATGGGCATCCACCAGACGCTCTATGTTCTTGCGCTTTTCCACACGACCGATACAGACAAAACAGCCTTGGGGTGCGACCTGCGGCGCATTCACCAGTTGTTGACGCTCGTGCTGCGACACACCGGCAAGCTGATAGAGATTGATGACCCTATCCGCCGGCACATCCAACCTGTCCATTATCTGCTGCCGAACCGTTTCCGAAACTGTGACAACAACATCCGCCCGCCTGACGAGTTGCATAAGAAGTGAGCGCAAAAAATCCGGCCGGATGCCTGTCAGGTCAGGATGGGTCAGAGGGATCAGATCATGGATTGTCACCACATTGACCGTATTTTCGACGATAACGGCCAGCGGATATGTCCAGAACATGATGGCAGGCGGCGTCGGAGTACGTAACCGTAACAGATGCCTGCATCTCCGGAAATGTATATGGGTGCTTCTGTACAGATCAGGAACGAAAGGATACTGCTCGCCTGAGGGTTTCCGATAACCGTTTCTGATCCTGCGCACAAAGGCCAGCGCCCTGAAGACCCTCAGGATCCGTTGAACTGCTCTTTCCGTGTGCGTCTCGACCTTGTCAGGATTGTGATCCCACAGGTATCGTGTCTGAAATCCCATGGAAACTAGGCATTCCTGCAGGCCACGCGCATAGGTCGCAACCCCTGTTCCCCCGGTCCTGCCGACATTCCTACTATCCAGCCAGATCATCGGAGACGATGATTTCCCCGTGGAAGAACCTTTCTTCTGCCTGATCTTAAAAAATGTCATGGAGAACGCTACCGATCACTACCCGACAGGAGCGTCGTCATATGCACCCGGAACTGAAAAAAAGGCCGCGGTCTGGTCTGCCGCCTGAATCCCTAGCGCCACCTGACGCGGCCAGTTGAACAGGTTCAGATCCAGACCATGTTTTACAGGCGTGTCGTTTGCACGTTCCTGTCCCAGCAGGCGTTCGATGGCAACACGCCATGCTGGACCATCGGTCGGGTCAAGATAGATGGCATTTTCACCCGCAACTTCGTGAAACACTGGAATATCGCTGCACGCTACCGGCACACCGAGCACGAGCGCCTCGGCAAGAGGCAGACCAAAGCCTTCCGCGAATGACGGAAACAGCAGTCCCGCCGATCCCTGCAGCAGGGTAACAACCTCGGGGTCAGACAGATCGTTATATTCCAGGACATTGCCCTGAAGCGCCGGACAGCGTTCCAGCATGTCCAGAATATTCTCATTTTCCCAACCACGTCGACCGACCAGAACAAGACGTGGAACGCTGCCGCGTGGCCCGGCGTCTTCCACCATGCGCCGCCATAAATTCAATAGCAGCAGGTGATTTTTGCGGGGTTCGATCGTGCCAAGACAGACAAAATAAGGTCGCCCATCGGACGGAATGCGCATGGTATCAGCGCCCTGCCCGGAAAGCTGCAGATGCAGTCCATGGGGCACGGCATGCACATGGTCCCGTGCCGGGCGTCCTTGCAGATAAGGCGCCAGCGACCGCGCCACGGCGTGGGCGGGAACAATCACGCCCGCGGCCAGCCGGGCCACCGTCGCCATGCGCAGCGCATGCCGTTCCGGCTCACCCGGACGGGCATATTCCGGAAATTCAATGGGAATGAGGTCATGCACCATCGGCACGAACAGACTGCCATGGCGGGACAGGAACTGTTCAATGGCGCGCGGCCGGGTCAGGTGGTGGTGGGACACCAGCAGGTAGATGCTGTCCCCCCTGTACGCCGGCATGGTCCATCGTGACAGCAATACGGTCTGTGTCAGGCGCTGCGCCATGCGGGGCAGGCGCGCGCGCAGACCCGTATCACCATCCCATACAGGCCCCATGACATCCAGGAAATCACGGACAGCCGACGTGCTGACATGCGCGATCAGGCCAACCGGATGAAAGGCCACGAATGTCAGACGATGTGCCTCTTGCGCCAGAAGATACCGGGCATATTCATATTCTACACGGTCAATTCCCGTCGGTATCGGATTGCGCGCCCGCGACAGCAGGCGTGAAATATCCATGAAAATATGAGACTGATCGAACATCAGGCCTATACCGGATCAATGAGAGGAAGACGGCTGGGCATCAAGATGCGAGATGGTGAAAACCTTCCCATCCTGTGCAGGCGTGGTGCGACGGATACGCTGGAGCGTCCCCTGTACAAGCAATGCCAGCCCTTCTGGCGAAAAGAACCCGCCTTCAATCAGGCAACGGTCGATCAGCACACGCCGGAAAGCCTCAAATGTCACGGGATCCGGTGGTGTGGGGTCGGCCCAGAAATGATCCAGCGCCCCCTGATCCGTAATGTCAGGGATATCATAGATCGCCTGCCCCAGTGTAATGACCGGAACATTGCAGATCAGCGCCAGAGTGCCCGTGGTGCTGTTGATGGTCACGACGCCCTTGGCAACCCGCACCAGATGGGCAATATCACCCGTTTCGAGATAGCGTACCCGGTTGATGATCCCAAGCTTCCGGGCCATGGTATAGACCAGCTTGCGCCAGTCCTTGACCCCATTGTCCAGCGGATGTTCCTTGACCAGAAGGAAAAGATCTTTTGGCGCATGTCGGGCAAAGGATTCCAGAACAAGCTGGATTGCGCCCGTCATGCCATCAAAATCCGAATGGAGACGGATCTGCGCATCAGCATCCAGCTGCAGGGGAAACAGCATGTAGGAAAAGTTGTTGTCCGCTACTTCCTTTATGATGCCTTCCGTCCGCATCCGTGCCGCATCCCGGCGGTTCAGACGCTTCAGCCAGCCGATACCCTCAGTCCATGGATGCCAGGGACGATAATCATGCCAGTTCCTGAAATACCACCGCGTCAGCAGATCCGCGGCGTTATAGGCCACGGCCTCCAGCGCCCGGCGCCGGAAAGAGGACGGAACCTGATTATGCGGAGGCAACGGTGGAAGCAGGGCAGCCTGCTGGCGGTACCATTCGGGATTGCGCGGCAGCGAGGAATGGCCGTTTACCCCATCGAGTTCCAGCGTGACCCAGTCTGGACGGATATATCCTTCCTCAAACACATAAACGCGAATGCCACGTTCGATACACAGGGCCGTTGCCTTACGATGCAGGGGCCGACAGTCACCGAACAGCATGACATCGGTGATGCCATGCTTCGTCAGGACATTGGCCAGAAACGAAGGCCATTCCTCCATACGACCGGTAAAATCAATCCCGTTCGGCAGGCACCAGAACAGCTGATCTCCACCATTGAAATTGATTTTATAAACTTCATAGCCCGCCTTGCGAAACGCTTTTCCAATTTCATGGAAAAAGGGGCCCATCAGACCCTGAAGCAGCAGAAAACGGCGTGGAGAAGAAACTTCTTTCTGGGGTGACGTATCAAGCATCACACATCAGTCTGTTCGAGCCTGATATACATGCCAATTCCTCTTGGAGCAGCAGAAACTTCCGGGAGAAATCTCGCCGGTTCTGGTTAGGGTTTACACAAGTCTAAGATCATAGAGAGGATAAACGACGAAGCATATGAAAATGTCCCGCTCCTTTGAGAAAAACAGAACACCATTATCCTCATGCTGCGCACTTCATGCTGTTTTTGTTAGTGCCCGATCCGAAAGTTTTTGAACAATACCAGCCTGTTGTGATTCATCCGTCTTTACGAAGAGATGGAGTGAATGGTGACATGGACTGGTATTGCCCGACGTGAACATAGCCGGGAAGGACTGCGATA
>NZ_VWPI01000107.1 GCF_015155755.1 Komagataeibacter sp. FXV3
CGCTGGGTGGTTGAACGAACATTCGCCTGGCTGGGACGGTGCAGGCGGCTCGCCAAAGATTGGGAAAAGTCCATTGCTTCCTCAACCGCATGGACATTGATCGCCTCGATCCGCATGCTCACACGACCGACGGACAGCAAGGCATTATCAAGCTTGAAAAACTTTCGGATCGGGCTCTTAGGTTTTTAGGAGAATTTTTTTGGCAGCGAAGTGCATGCATCTGTCGCATATGACATATTCCGTTCAATTCAGAGAACTATTGACTCCGCCCGACATAGCTTGAGATGATAATCTTTATCATTTTATAAAGTAATTTATTTTTATTATTATAAAAATCACAGACTATGATACAGATCTATTCCTTCCTGAACGGTATTGCATTCAATCATCTTCCGTTCATGAATAATAGCACTTCTATTACATATTTCCCTGATGAAATTCATATCATGGGAAACAATAATCAGCGCACGGTCTGCCCGTTTGACAAACAGTTCATTGCGGCAACGTTCATAAAAGCGCGCATCACCCACCATGATAACTTCATCAATCAGGTAACAATCAAACTCGATCACCACTGACAGGGCAAAGGCAAGACGGGCACGCATACCCGATGAATATGTCTTGACCGGGTCCAGAAGCTGATGACCCAGTTCCGAAAAATCATCGACGTATTTACGCGTTTCCTTGTAATCCAGATTATATATTCGGCAAATAAAACGCAGGTTATCCAGTCCACTCAGGCTTCCCTGGAACGCGCCACCAAACGCCAAGGGCCATGACACCGACATATTCTTTTCAACCCGCCCGGATGTCGCAAGTTCTACCCCGCCGATAATCTTGATCAGCGTCGATTTACCCGCGCCATTACGGCCCAGAATGCCCAGCTTTTCGCCCCGTTGCACCTGAAAGTTGACACGGTCCAGAACGCGACGCGTCCCTTTATCCACATGGAAGTCTTTAACGATATCTATACAACGCAGCATGACAGATTTCTTTTTTCAGCAGACCACACCATCAGACCAGCATGCTTAACGAAGGTTGCGTTCCTGGGCACTGGCGATCAGCAGCTTGCCCATGGTGTACAGACCCAGAAACGACATGAACACGAGAAACAGAACAATCGTATTACGCGGATATTCCGGCCAGTCAGCCGCGTTTGGCTGCGCAATCTCGTCTACATAGATCATCTGCTGGTTTGCCTGCTGCTTAGCAACTTCAAGCGAGACAACGTCACTGGCCAGCACGCGCTGCTGAATCTCACGCTGCACCATAAGATCTTCATATCCCGTGATCTTGGGCACGAGAGATCCATTGGGGCCTGTAATCTGGTTGGATGATTTCTTGATCTGGTCCGACAGGATCGTTGCCTGCCGCTGATATGCCGCGATCAGGGGACTATTGGGCGCGCTGGCCTGCAGTTGCTGCAACTGCATATTGGTGGATGTCAGCATGTTTTGCAGGCTGATCACATAACTGGTCATTGGCAGCGATTGCCGCAGCGGATCAATCAATTCGACGGCATTACGGTATTCAGCCAGTTTCTGGTCGATTTCACGCAGTTTGGTTTCTGCCGCCTGTGCTTCCAAGGCGGTCGCATGGATCAGGTTTTCCCGCTGCCGACGATTGATTTCATTGACCAGTTCCTCACCGGCATCCAGGAGCGCACGGGCAATCTTCTGGGAATCTTCGGCGCGGAACGTGCGGACCGTCAGAATGGAAACATTGGTTTCCGAATCCTGTTCAACCAATACGTGGCGCTGGTAATACTTGTAGAAATGCTCGAAATTCTTCTCCAGCCCAAACAGGGGATATCGGGCAAATAAATCTGCTTCAGGCCGAGAA
Organism: Komagataeibacter sp. FXV3; assembly: GCF_015155755.1. Lineage (GTDB taxonomy): Bacteria > Pseudomonadota > Alphaproteobacteria > Acetobacterales > Acetobacteraceae > Komagataeibacter. Next base: position 1,843 of record NZ_VWPI01000107.1, read on the forward strand.
TAAACATCCAGCAGATGATTCTGTTTGATAAGCAGTTCCGCCGCATCACGGGACTGTATGTAATCCTGTACTACATATGTATTTTCGGATGTTGTTCCGCCGCCAGAAGACTGAAGGATGTTGCTCAGCGAAAAACCGGACTGGCTGGAATGTCCACGCACGACAAAATGCGCTTCCGATATATATTGCGGCGTCGCGATAAAAAACAGATACAACGCCGTCAGAAGAGTCGGTATGACAACAAAAATCGTAAAATACAGATTATTCCGTATTTTATTGCGTACCGCATTCAGCATGCGCACCAGCACGGATACATCTTCAGGCTGATATCGGTCTTCATCAGGGACATGCACTTCGATATTCATGAAGCATGCTTCCGGGAAAAAGGAACAGGACGCAGGAGCATATCGCTCGAAACTGGATTACATACGGATCGGGTCATTATTTGGCTATCCATGCTGCGGTGATCCCGGGCGCGATAATGGTGCTGATCAGGCCAAAGAACTTATAGAACTTGTTGCTGGACGAATTGGCAACGTAGATCAGGTCCCTGTCCCGCATCATGAATTTCTGTGCAAGGAAGTAGTTGCTGGGATTCATCATGTCCAGTTTGTAGACCACCGGTGCGGTCGGAGCACTATCGTCAATCGGCATGCCAAGGCGGTGCAAGATATCCGCGTTTTCAAAACGGAAAAGATATACGGCATTGGGGTCCGAGCGTGAATCGATCGGTCCACCCACGCGGGAAATGGCCTGCGCCATTGTCAGTGTCGGAAGAGTGAACTGGGTCTGGGTAACCTGACCGCTGGCGCCAAACACCGTGAAGCTTCGAGGCGTGAACGTCAACTGCACCCGATCTCCCGGCTGCATGAGTATGTTCTGGGATGGATCGTTTTCAATCGCCTTGAGCGGCATTTCCGCGATCCGGTTGTTGCGTGTCAGCCGGACGACATAATCCTCATCCGGCTGGGTCAGACGTTCCTGTCCCCCGGCAAGGGCGATGACGTCAAGGATACGTTCACGGTTCGGGGTCAGTGGCACCCGGCTTGGCCGCCGCACCCCGCCATACACCATGACGGAATTGGCAATGTCGGACGCAATGCGGACCAGTACCTGAGGCGATTGCGATTTCTCCTTCAGGCGCCCCTGGATGGCTTCAGCCACCTGATCGGTCGTCATTCCGGTTACATGAATTTGCCCGGCAAAAGGCACATCCACATCACCACTTCCGTCAACAGACAGCAATGGCAGGCTGGACGCCGTGGATGGGGAAGGCTGCGTACTGGTGCCGCTGGCGCTGGATGCCGCCATTGCCGTGCTGCTGGGGCTGAAAAGCGCACTGCCCACTTCATATATCGCGACCTGCAGCAGGTCGCCCGGCCCAACGGTGTCATTACTGGTATGGGTCGTAGGCGCATTGTCCTTATCCAGACTACTGAAGGCCGGAGGGGCCTCGCCATCCAGAAGAGCAATGAGTTCGGGCGTGACTTCAACGATCCCGTATCCGAGGGTGTTTTTTTTCTGGTCCCGCTGGGCGTGATTGAACTGCGCCTCCGTGGGGCCACTATCAGGCAGGGTATTGCAGCCGGCCAGAAGCAGGATTACTCCACCAATGACAGCAAACCGCTGCCCTTTGCGAACACGATGGCGACGCGGGCCCAAATCTTTCAGAAAACAGGAAATGGTCAATGTCACACCGCGGCTAGGATTTATGGTGAAGGAGGCACTAAAAGTGAATGGAACCCGCACACGTCCAGCATGCCGTCGGTACGAGATAAAGTGGGTCAATCGGAAGGTCTTTTATCAGATCATATTTTAACTGACCATACATAGTGTACGGATGATGACAGGGGGAAAACAGATCGCCTGATACTACCCGCACCGCCAGCATGTCAGATCCTGCGTACCCTCCGATGATGGCAAAAAATTGCCTGCCCACTGTGCGCCGCCATCAGGTTTAGCCCATCTTATTCACGGCATTGCGTATTTTGCGTGGATTTTTCCGTTTCTATGGTTTGGGCGCGCGGGATCGCACCGGGTTGAGGCGGTGTCATTTTGAAACGGTGGATGGCTGCGGCTGGGGTTGCGAGGACGGGGCGCGTTCGGGGGCGATAGCCCCGTCTGTCACGGGTCGGCAGCCTGCATCGAGATGGCGAGACTACGGAACAGCGCCGCTTCGGGACAGGCGGCGGCAAACGCGATACGGACACGGGTCGCGGTTTCCAGGATACGCCCGGCGATTTTCAGAAGACGATTTCGTAACGTGGTGAACTCGGCCGAGGCGAGCGGCTGTGGGGCTGGGATGGCGTCCCGCAGGGTGAGCATCAGCCAGTATGCGGCAGTGTGCAGCACCAGGCGGACCTGGTTGGCCAGTGGCGATCGACAGCTTGTGCGGTCGGATGCCAGTTGGCCCTTGTGACGCTTGATCAGGTTTTCGGCCTGTCCACGGGCACAGTAGAGGGCACCGTAGAGCCATTCGGCGTTGCCGCCTCGCAGGCTGGTGACCACGCAGCGTATGTCGAGGCCCAGCGTCGTGGCTTCGATCCGGGCGGCCACGCGCCGCTGTTGCTTCCAGGATTTCGCGCCATAACGGATTTCGGCATAGCCGCGCAGGGATTGCGCCCGCGTCTCGGCACGCCGGACGCGGATGTCATCGGCCGAGGGTTCGAGAAGCCGGTGCAGCACGCTGTTGCCCGGCAGGCCGAAGATGTAATCGACGTCATGCGCCTCGCACCAGGCCATGACTTCGGGACGTCCGTAATGACCATCCCCACGAATGGTCAGCCGGGTGTTGGGCCAGTGGCTGCGGATACGGCGGATCAGACGACGCAGGTGACCGCGAATTTCCTGTCCGGACGGGGTCTTGCCCGGGCGGATGATAATGGCAACCGGCCTCGACGTGGCGGCATCGTAAACATGGATCGGCATAAAGCACCGCTCGTCATGATGCGCGTTGAACGGGGCGAGTTGCTGATGACCGTGCACCACATCGACCGTATCGTCGATGTCGAGCGTCACCGCGGCGGGTGGCCGGGCGTAGCTGTCGCACCATGTATCGACCAGAGCATAGGTCAGGCGAATGACCTCGCGCAAAGTCGGGGCGTTCTCCCAACGCGAGATCGTGGGTTGCGAGCACAGATCCCGACCCGTATCGGGCAGTCGTCCGCAGGCGAGCTTGAAACCCGGATCGCACCGCAAGTGATCGAGGTCGTCGGCGTCCTCGTAGCCGCAGGCAATGGCCAGCATACGGGCGCGCAGAATATCGGCCACGCCGTGTGTCACCCGTCGCGGATTGCGTGGATCGGCTATGAGCCGGGCGAGGCGATCAGCCATGCCGATCCGCCGCTCGGCGGCAGCCAGCAACAGGACACCACCATCCGAGGTGATCCGGCCACCATCAAAATCAGCCGTGATTTTCTTGTGTCGGATGGCTGGAAACAGGAACGGCTGGCTCGTATCGTCGGACATGGCGGGTGTGGCTCGGCGTGATCGGAGAAACGGATGGCTTTGACACCCAATTCGTAAACCCAATCAAAAGCTTAGGCGATACCCGCCGCCCAGTCTCGACCGCCCCCGTGAATAAGATGGGTTAGAACGTTTCGATCGCGATAACCGCCGATGATTTTTCAGAATGCGAAAAGAGAAATCAGAAAACCGGACAATGAACCGTTACGTTTATAAACATATTGATACGTCAGGCAAAACAATTTCCGCATCAGCATGACAATAAATCATGTCACGGCCTGCCGGGGGAGCACCGCTCCACTTCTGCCAGCCGACTTTCCATGGAAATCATGCATCTGTTTTTCATGAAAAAAGCATAAAACCTCAATATCATGATGCGCATTACATGAATTTCTGGCCAGATCTGTCCGTAAGAAAATGACATGCCATGTCGAATGACAGCAGGCATTCCTTTTACAAACCGGCATGCTGATTTTCAGGATGGATGAACCTGTGCAGACACCCTACGGTCAGCAGGACAGGACAAATCCCACAAAACAAAAACGGCCCCGAAGGGCCGCTTGTCAACCAACTGATTTAATTTCAAAATCTGGAGCGGGCGATGGGATTCGAACCCACGACCCCAACCTTGGCAAGGTTGTGCTCTACCCCTGAGCTACGCCCGCGCTCCGTGTCGGTGAAGCGGTGTTTACGGCAAACCCGATGGGCGTGCAAGGGGTTAAAATGCTTTTGTCGAAGTTTTTTTTCATCCCCCCAGAATGCGGTTGCGGGGATCGCCGGGAATGCCAATCTATCCTTACAACATATGAACCGACCGGCATGGGCATAAGGGCAGACAGTGCCCCCGTCCCCATGCCGGTCGCCAGACCAACAGGAACGCGACCAGATGGATTACATTATCGGCCAGACACCCCGCCCC
>NZ_VWPI01000108.1 GCF_015155755.1 Komagataeibacter sp. FXV3
CCCGCCGACAACGGGCGGCAGGCCCGACCCGGTAATGGAAGGCACGCAGAACACCTTCATGCGTGACGTGGTGGAGGCCAGTCGTGAAATCCCGGTTCTGGTTGATTTCTGGGCCACGTGGTGCAAGCCCTGCACGCAACTGACCCCGGTGCTGGAAAAGGTGGTGCGCGCCGCTGGCGGCCGCGTACGGCTGGTCAAGGTGGATGTGGATGCCAACCGCGCACTGGCGCAGCAGTTGACCCAGATCGGCCTGCCGCTGCAGTCGATCCCGCTGGTCGCCGCCTTCTGGCAGGGGCAGATCCTTGACCTGTTCCAGGGCGCCAAGCCCGAGAGTGAAGTCCGTCGTTTCGTAGAAAACGTGCTGAAATCCGCAGGCGGCGCCCTGCCCGCCGCCGATCTGGTGGAAGCGGCCCGCAAGGAAATGGAAGAAGGCCGTGCCGAAGCCGCAGCAGGACTGTTTTCGCAGGTACTAGAAATCGAACCCGAAAATCCCGCCGCATGGGGTGGCCTTGCCCGTGCCCTGATTGAAATGGGGGACGAGGAAGGGGCCGAAACCGCCCTGAACGATGCCCCCGCGTCCATTGCCAACCATGCCGAAATCACCGGGGCGAAGGCCGCACTTGAACTCAAGCGTGAAGGGCGCAAGGCGGCTGAGGAAGCCGAGGAAATCCGCGCCCGTATCACCGCCAACCCGAAAGACTACGCCGCCCGCTTCGAACTGGCTGCAGCCCTGAACGCCGCGGGCAAGCGCGCTGAGGCCGCCGATGAACTGCTGACCATCATGAAGGAGGACAGGGCGTGGAATGACGACGGCGCACGCAAGCAGCTTATCCGCCTGTTCGAAGCCTGGGGCCAGACCGACGCTGATACGGTGGCAGCGCGCCGGCGCATGTCCTCGTTGCTGTTTTCGTGACGCGGCATGATCCACGGGGAACCATCATCATCCATGATGACATCCCCCGCCGCATCCCGCAGATCGGGGAAATGACACTGGCGGACTTCCCGGCGGAGCTGGGGCTATTCCCGCTGGATGAAGCCCTGCTGCTGCCGCAGGGACGGTTGCCGCTGAACGTGTTCGAGCCACGCTATATCGCGCTGGTGGAAGATGCGCTGGCAGGCAACCGGCTGATCGGCATGATCCAGCCCCGCCCGCTGGACGGCATGGATGGCAGCCCGCTGGATGATAGCGGGGATGCCGACATGGACGATGGTTACAGCACGACCCCGCCGCTATATAATATAGGGTGCATTGGCCGTATCACCGCCATGACCGAACGGACGGACGGCACGTACGCCATCACGCTGACCGGCATCGCCCGTTTCCGCCTGCTGCGCGAGACGGAGATGCGCCGGGGATACCGGGTCGCAAGGGTCGATGCGTCATCCTTCGTGTCCGACCTGACGGATGCCGGGGATGACATCCCCTTTGATCGTGAAGGGTTGCTCAACGCCCTGCATGATTTCTGTGAGGCCCAGGGCGTGAGCACGCAATGGGACGCGCTGCGCCAGATGGATGACGCTGCCCTGCTGGTCACCCTGCCCATGATCTGCCCGTTTGGCACGGCGCCGCGCCAGATGATGCTGGAAGCGCCCACGCCCGCCGCCCGTGCGCAGATCCTGCGCAATCTGCTGGACGGGGCTGGACATGAACCCGATGAGGGTGCATCCCCATCGTGACCAATATCGCCTGAATAACTGCAACCTGCATGGGATCTGCCGCCATGACTGAAAAGCCGCCCGCCCCACCGCTGGACCCCCGGCTGCTGTCCATCCTTGTCTGCCCGGTAACCAAGGGACCGCTGGTCTATGACCGTGAGGCCGGTGAACTGATCAGCAAGCGCGCGGGCCTGGCTTTTCCGGTGCGTGACGGTATTCCCATCATGCTGCCCGACGAAGCGCGTAAGATCGACGCCTGAAATACTGATGAAAAACAGAAGTTTTTGGGTGCCGCCTTTTTTCAAAAAGGTGGCGTTCTTCGAAGCTTTTTGAAAAAAGCTTCACCAAAAACTTCTTTATTTCGGCGATGGCACCGCCATGCCGTCGATCAGCCGCACGTCACCCAGCCATGCCGCCGCAAGCAGGCGCGCGGGCGTGCCTTCGCTCATGACGGCCAGTGGCTGCAGGTCCAGTTCCGAGCGCAATTCCACGTATTCCACCGGGTCAAAACCGGCATCCGCCAGTTGACGGGCCGCCTGCGCCAATGCAGCCGGGATATCCGCGCCCGCTGCGATATCAGCGGCACAGGCCCGCATAATACGCGGCAGGGCCACGGCGATCTGGCGCTGTTGGGGCGCAAGACGCCGGTTGCGTGATGACAGGGCCAACCCGTCGGCCTCACGCTGCGTGGGACAGGCCACGATCTCAACCGGCAGGTCAAGGTCGGTGACCATGCGGCGGACCACCTGAACCTGCTGAAAATCCTTCTCGCCAAAAAACGCGCTATCCGCCAGCGTCTGCATAAGCAGCTTGCACACCACGGTCGCCACACCATCGAAATGGCCCGCGCGGGTGCCGCCACACAGCCCGTCCGACACGCCCGACACACTGATGCGTGTGGCGAAACCGGGTGGGTACATCTGCGATACAGTGGGCGCGTACAGCACATCCACGCCAGCCCCCTCCAGCAGGCGCACATCCGCCTCCAGCGTGCGGGGATAGGTTTCAAGGTCGGCCGCGTTATCAAACTGGATCGAGTTGACGAAAACTGTCGCAATCACCCGGTCCGCCCGCGCCCGCGCCGCGTGGACCAGTGACAGGTGACCTTCATGCAGCGCGCCCATAGTCGGCACCACGCCCACGCGCGCACCTGCCTGCTTCCATTTCCTGACACATGCGCGCAATCCGGCGACGGTGCTGATGGTTTCCATGCGCTATCTTTTCCTCTCCCCTATCCATCACTGACGCCAGTGACGGGACGGATTACATAACATCATTCCGGTTACGTACACGATGGGACATGAGGGCGCGCGCCAATTCATGTATGGACGTGGTGCAGGCATGGCTTTTCTGCTATGTCGGCCATTGCGTTGTGCAGGAGGTTTTTTTGGCCCGTTTTCTTCCCGTTCTTGGTATCTGTGCCATCGTGCTGTCACTGGCCGCATGCGCCACCAATACGCCGGGATCGGTCAAGGACCGTTCGACATGGGCACGCTGGGGTTATGCCGAAGGGGTGAAGAACGTCGCCTCCCACTGACGCCACCCCACCACCACCCCACGCGTTTCCTTACAGACCTGCCCTTCCCCAGCTACAGGATGCCGGCGCGACCGGCTGTTTGACCGCATGACCAATATTCCCGAACCCGCATGGTTTCCCATTGCGCTGCGGCTGGACAATGTCCGGGTGCTGGTGGTTGGCGGCGGCATGATCGCGGCCAACAAGGTGCGCCTGCTGCTGGCCCATCGCGCGAAGGTCGAGGTCGTGGCAGGCCGCCTTGATGCGGAAATGCAGGCATGGGTGGAAGACGACTCCATTACCCACGTCGCCAGCACGGCCGACATCACCACACTGCGCACCATCATGCCCGGCTGCCGTCTGGTCTATGCCGCGACCGATGACCGCGCGGTCAATCGTGCCGCCGCGGCCCTGGCGCAGGAAATGAACATTCCCGTCTGCGCGGTGGATGACCCACAGCCATCCACCTTCATCACCCCAGCCCAGATCCATCGCGGGCTGGTACGCATCGCCATTTCCACCGGCGGAGCCGCGCCCGTCCTAGCCCGCCGCCTGCGCGAACAGGTGGAAAGCACCATACCCGATGGCACGGGGGAACTGGCCGTCTTCATGCAGCAGCAGCGTGAGCATGTAGGGGCGGCCTGTCCCGACATCTCGCGCCGCAGGCAGGTCTGGGAAACCTTCCTTGACGGCGCGGGCGCGCAGGCTGCCCGGCGGGGCGAAATCGCGCACGCGCGGGCCATACTGGATGACATCATCGCCTCCACCAACACGCGGGGCGAGGTCTGGCTGGTCGGCGCGGGACCGGGCGACCCGGACCTGCTGACACTGCGCGCACTGCACCTCATGCAGAATGCGGATTGCGTGCTGTATGACCAGTTACTGTCACCCGCTTTGCTGGACCGGGTGCGGCGTGATGCGGAACTGGTGTTTGTCGGCAAACGCCGCAACAAACACACCATGCCGCAGGAAGAAATCAATGCCGAACTGGTCCGCCGCGCGCGCATGGGCCAGCGCGTGCTGCGGCTGAAGGGCGGCGACCCGTTCGTGTTCGGACGCGGCGGCGAGGAAATCGAGACCCTGCTGGAGTCCAACATCCCGTTTCAGATCGTACCAGGCATCACCGCAGCCAATGGCTGCGCTGCCTATGCCGGTATCCCGCTGACCCACCGGGACTGCGCGCAGGCCTGCATGTTCGTGACCGGCCATGCCCGCGCGGATGGCACGCTGCATCTGCCATGGGACAGCATGGCGCGGCCGGGACAGACGGTGGTGATCTACATGGGGGTTGCCGCCCTGCCCGCCCTGTGCGCGCAGCTTATCGCGCATGGCCTGCCCGCGGATTGGCCCGCCGCCATTGTCGAACGTGGCACGCGCGCGGACCAGCGCGTGCTGACCGGGACACTGGGGGGGCTTGCACGGCAGGCAGCCGAGTCTGGCGTTGGCAGTCCCGCGCTGATCATTGTGGGGGAAGTGGTCCGGCACCGGGTGATATCGCCAAAATGAATATCAGCTATGCATACTGTGCCTGTACATCCTTTGTTATGAATTCCCGGCTATTTCCATTGTATTAAACGCCGTGAGGCCACTGAACGGTCAGGGAGGCCATGCCAGACCTACAGGCAAACAGCACGCGACGTATTCACGACATCACACGTACTTTCCTTCCCTTGGCTGACCGCCTACCTGCGGGCTGGGTGGGGTTCAGCCTGCGTACATGGTGTTCGCTGGTCCTTGGTCTTGCCACGGCCTTCTGGCTGCAGCTGGACAATCCCCTGCTGGTCGGCGTGACCGTCATGATCCTGGCGCAGCCTTTGCGCGGGCAGGCACTGTCCAAGGCATTTTACCGGCTGCTGGGCACCATGGTGGGCATGGGTGTGTCCATTGTGCTGGTGGCAGTGTGGAACCAGCAGCGCGGTCCCTTTCTGGGGGGTGTGGCGCTGTGGCTTGCGGCATGTGCCTTCGTGGGATCGCTGGAGCGGGATTTCCGCTCCTATGCCGCCCTGCTGTCAGGCTATACGGTCGCCCTTGTGGCCGTGAACTGCATTGATACGCCACAGAATGTATTCAACATCGCAGTATCCCGCGCCTCGGCCATTACCCTTGGGGTCTTTGCCGTGGCCGTGGTCAATATCCTGTCCGGCTCGCCCGAGGCATGGCGGGGGCTGGCGGCCGGGCTGAAGCAGCTTATCCGACCCCTGAGCGAAACCGCACGCGCCACCCTGCAACATATGTACGATCGTGGCGCACAGGCGGATATCAAACTGGGCGCGCGCATACTCGCACTGACCACGCCCCTGTCCTATGCCCGCACGGAACTGGAACGCGGTGGTACGCGTGCCAACGGGGCGCGGCTGGCCATGGTGTCCATGCTGACCATTCTTGACTGCGCGCGTGGACTGGGCCGCCACACCGGGCACGGCAATATCGACCCGGCCGTGGAGGACGCGATTGCCCGTGTCGCCCGGCAGACCGACCTGCGCACCGACCAGGCCGGTTTCACCACACATATACTGGATGCCGTGCGCACCGCCCTGCCCGGTCACGTGCCCAATGCGGATGAAGCCTTCGCCATTGAACGCGCCGCCCGCATGCTGACCGCGCGCACCCGCATGCATGCGGGGCAAGCCATACTGACCGAAGGTACCGGCAGCGTTCACGACAGGACCGTCAATATCGCAGTCCAGCCCAACTACCTACTGGCGCTGATCGGGGCGCTGCGGGTTCTGGTCGGGTTTTCGTTCGCGGCCGGGGTATGCGTGATCACTGGTCTGCCAGGAGCGACCGTGGCGCTGGCCCAGACCGCGCTGACCCTGACGCTGGCCGCGACCAACGTGGATACGGCGCGCTTTGGCATGGGGGCGATCATCGGCCTGCCATGCAGCGTGCTGGCGGCGGCGCTGCTGAACTTCTTTGTGCTACTGCACGGGGCGGACATGCCGTTCCTGGCGCTGACGCTACTGCCCCAGACATTCCTGGCCTGCCTGCTGCTGATGCGCCCGTCCACGGCAGCCATAGGCTTCAACTATGGTGTGTTTTTCTTTGCCATACTGGGGCTGGACAACCACCAGAGCTATAACCCGACGGAATTCCTCAACCGCAACATCTTCTACCTTCTGGCGGCACTATTGGCCTTCATCATCCTTGTGCTGCTGTTTCCGCCCTCACCGCGGCGGCAGCGGTTCTGGATGGCGTCCAGCATCGTCCGTGCGCTGGAACGCCAGATGACCGGGCATGGCGAAGCCGACAGCCCGGCCCGCCTGACCCGTGCCTATGACCGGCTGGCCCAGATGCAGTTCTGGACCGACCGCCTGCCCGGCAGCGCCAGCAGCACGCGACAGATGGAAAGTTTCACCACCTTTGCCGAACTTGATGGCGCGCTGGCACGGGCACGGACCTATGCCCGGCAGGCACAGGCAATCCCCCTGCTGCGCCCCGCCGCCGAACTGGTGCAACGTGAACTACTGCTACACGCGCCGTGGGACGTGGTACCCCGCATGCGTGAGGCAATGGCCGCCATCCCCGCCCCGCAGGCCCAACTGCCACCCCAGACCCAGATCGCGACCATCAACCTGCTGGCCGGGCTGGATGGCGTAATGCGGGCATGGCAGGCGGCGGCGCCACGGTTGCGGCATTACGGCATCATCAAAACGAAGAAGGCAGGCTGATGCGGCAGGTTGTTGATCTGGAAGGCGTGCTGATCTCGGCCTTTGTCATGAACCTCGGGCTGGCGCTGTGCACGCTGCTGGTGCTGCGCATCGTGCTGTCGTGGTTCAACTTGTGGCGGTTTGTCTGGAACCCGCCGCTGGCGCAGTTCGGCCTGCTGATCTGCCTTGTTGGCCTGTATACCCTGATCCTGTGAAAGAATCCTGACGTGTTCGCATATGCAAACCGCCTTGTGCGTCTGGCCGTTACCGCTGTCATCCTGATTGTCGCAGCCATCGTGGCCATTGTGCTGTGGGATTATTACACGGCATCACCATGGACACGGAACGGTCAGGTCCGTGCCCAGGTCGCCAATATCGCGCCGCGCATTTCCGGCCAGATCAACGAAGTGTGCGTGCATGACAACCAGTTCGTACACAAGGGCGACGTGCTGTATGTCATCGACCCGTTCGATTTCCGGGTAAAGCTGGATATCGCCGATGCCGCCGTGAACGAACGGCGCGCGGACCTTGAATTCAAGACATCACAGTACGAACGCCGCCAGAAGATTTCAGGTGTTGCCGTATCGGGCGAGGAAAAGCAGCAGTTCGAGGCCGTGGCCCAGCAGGCGGAAGCCCAGTATGCGGCAGCCCTTGCCGACCTGAAACAGGCGCGCATCAACCTGGAACGCACCGAGGTCCGCAGTTCGATCAACGGCTACGTCACCAACCTGACCATGCGTGCGGGCGACTATGCCAATGCGGGACAGGTGAACATCCAGATCATCGATGCGGATTCCTACTGGGTGGACGGGTATTTCGAGGAAACGAAAATCCATTCCATCAAGGTGGGCGAACCGGTGCGACTGGACCTGATGGGCTTTCATGAACCGCTGTTCGGCCATGTGGAAAGCATCACGCGCGGGATCGCCAGCAACAACGCCGCCACATCCATACAGGGCCTGCCGGCGGTGGACCCGGTCTATACATGGGTGCGGCTGGCACAGCGTATTCCGGTGCGCGTGAAAATCGACAGCATCCCGCCCGACCTTGTCTTGGCTGCGGGCATGACCGCCACGGTGACCGTGGTGTCGGAAGCGGGCAACCGCCGCCATATGTCGGTGCGTGACGCGCTACGGCATGTGGGCGATGACATGCAGCACCTTGCAGGGCATCGCTAAAAGACTGTTTGAAAAGAATAAAAGTTTTTGGGTGTCGCCTTTTTTCAAAAAGGCGACGTTCCTTTGAAGCGTTTTGAAAAAAGCTTCACCAAAAACTTCTTTCTGGCGCCGTCCTTACCTTATCCACAGATTCAGGGGACGAATATCCGGGCAACCCTGTGGATAGAACCGTTGGGAACCGGGGATAAGGTGTGTGTTTTCCACGACTCGTGAAGAGTCGTATGAATTTTTTCTGATATCCCATCCGTTCTATGCCCGTACAGTCAGGACGCAGCACCATCAGGCGCGTGGCGGCCGCGCATAGGGATCTGTCTTCCCCATATCGGGCGCCGGAACATGCCCCATGCGGTGCGCACGGTACAGCAGGCCATGACCCAGCTTTTCAATCAGGATGCCACGACGCTGCATGCGGTCATGGCTTATCGCATATCCAATTTCACGCACGACCTGACCACGCAGCACCTGCAACCAGCCACGCAGGGCAAGTTTCATCCGTGTCATATCGCGCGCACTCCCGTTCACCGCCATGTCAGTCATTATTCTCATGGCAGATAAGAGTTATCCGCATAACTTTCAAGATGAGGCAGATGGCCTAAAAGGTTATTTTTATTTAATCCATGTCATGACATGAAATGCATGGCCGTCCGCACCGGCCCCATCCATGAGAAGGATGGTCCGAACCAGTCCTGCCATGGGGGATATCTTGCGTTACCTGTTCCTGTTCCTTGCCCTTATGTGCGGATATTGCGGTACTGCCGCCGCCCAGACAGCGCCATCACAGGTGATCAGCACATTATTTGCCGACAAGCTGACCATGATGGACCTTGGCCTGATCCGCGCCGAACGCGCCATGCAGCATGAAATCGACAGCCTGCCCGACAGCTATGACAGCGAGATGATGCCGGTGGCGGATTTCGACCCCCGGCGCAACACAATACTGGTGGGTATCTGGTACCAGGACCACGATACCTTCAATCGTGGGCAGTGCGACAAACTGCTAGAAACGATCAAGAAATCCTTTGGCAACCAGCCTACGACCATCGTGGCATCATGGTTCCGCCACCATGGCTATACCTCGCTAAGGGATGCGGGGCAGTTCTATATCGGACTGCGCAATATCATCTGGCTAGTAGTGACCGACGGGGACCGGGCCTGTTCCTATTCCATGGCCAACGGGCAGACCACGACCAACGGATTCTGAACACAAACAAGAAAGAAGTTTTTGGCGAAGCTTTTTTCAAAAAGCTTCGGAAAACGCTGCCTTTTTGAAACAAGACGGCACCCAAAAAACTTTTACCTTTCAAGTTTTCAGGCGGCTGGTCCGTTCTTTTCACGCCAGAACGTACGCTGCAATTCAGCGGCTTCGTCTTCCAGCAGGGGACCAATGACCGCAACCGACCGCTGGCCCGCCGCGAATACCGTGCGGCAAGGCAGGTCGAGCGTCGGATTTTCGGGGTGGTCGCCGGTTATTTCCTTCAGGCTGGCTTCGCTCTGCCCATAGACCACGCGACCGATCCCACTCCAGTACACAGCACCCGCACACATCGCACAGGGTTCAGCAGATGTGTACATGGTGTACGATGCCAGCACGTCCGGCGCATGGGCCTTTGAGGCCCGTGTGGCCAGCAGGCGTTCGGCATGGGCGGTCATGTCACCGCCTTCCGCCGTATATCCATTCCCCTGCTCCATCACCACGTTGCCCTGCGCATCAACCAGCACGCAGCCAAAGGGATGATCGCCCGCCTGACGCGCGCGCTCCGCCACGGCAAAGGATTGCCGCAGGAAATATTCGTGGTCCAGATCAGGCAGGCAGGCAGGCAGGCAGGCAGGTTGGCTGGGTCATTCCACATCCATGAAAAATAGAGGTTGCCTGCGCTTGTGCCGGTTCCCTATCGCATTTTCAAATGGAAATATCCGCGCGGCCCGTCTCTTGTCCCAGCGGACTGGGATCAGTCCCCATACTCCGCGACAGGATCGGCCATGGCCATACGAACCGTTTCCATCTCGTCAGCCAGATAACCCAGGATATCCACCCCATCGTACGCACCATCAAAACGGTCCGCTGCCAGTTCGGCCCGGATGGTGCCCAGACGGTCCAGACGACGCTGGAGCTGCGCGACATAAGGCGCGACCCAGGCCGGTTCATCGGGTTCGAATCGGGCATCGATATCAGCCTGGGTACAGCCTGCGGGCAGATAGGGATCGTGCATGAGGGTTCCTTACATTTGTATGAAAAAAATACACAAATATTCTGCAGGCACGACTGAATTTCCTCCCCTCACATAATATCCTTGCTGCATGTGTGTTTTTTAAGCACAAATATCGTATGAAAAATACGCACACCGCCGCGCAGAGCGCATCAAACGCCATCCCTCCCCGTCGCACACGCCCGCCACGGCTGGACTGGACCGCCATTGCCCCATCCGTTGCGCAGTTACGCAGACAGGGCTGTTCCACCCGTGAAACCGCGCGCAGGCTGGGCCTGAACATCAAGACGCTGGAAGCCCACCTGCGCCGCCACCGCATCCGCCATGCCATCCCCATGGACCGCCCGGATCAGGTCCGGCGCACCTGCCTGAACTGCGATACCGCCTTTGTCGCGGATGGCCGTTTCCTGCGCCTGTGCCCGGACTGCCGGGCCATGTTCAGCTAGTCATCTGGAACTGAAATAAGCATCATTATATAATATTCCTGTCGCAATGACGGGAGCAGAACGATGGCGGGACGACAGGCAAGTCAGGTGGTGCTGAGTCGGCAGGCGCGGACGTTTCTTGAA
>NZ_VWPI01000109.1 GCF_015155755.1 Komagataeibacter sp. FXV3
CAACTGCACTCGAAGCTGACATCACAACTTTTATCGATGCACATAACAAAAACCCACGGCCGTATCGGTGGGTCAAATCAGCCGACCAGATCCTCGCCTCGGTGAAGCGCTTTTGTCATAAGACAATGAGCCGAACTTCAGATTCAGGTGACTAGCGGCGGCTCACATTTATGTGCAACCGGAACCCGGCTACCGCTTTCACTGTTGAGGATTCATCATACCTAGGCAGGGACCCGCACATGGATACGCATACGTCTTCAACCCCGACATTACCGACCACGCCCGACGCATCGACCCGTATCCAGTTCCGCCTGTCCCTGCACCATGACCGTCCCGCACATCCGCCCCGACGCCGCATACGTCCGCTGGCAGCGTTTGGTCTGGCGCTGGTTCTTGCCGGCACGGGATTGAGCGGGTGCAAGCGGCACCACGAAACCACCGGCGAGAAAATAGATCATTTCGGGGACAAGATGCAGGACACGTTCGACCCGCCGAAAGGGCCGGCGGAAAAGGCCGGGCGTTCGATTGACCGCACCATCCACAACGACTGATGCCCGATGCGGTCAGGGCGCGATATCGCGCCCGATCGCATCAAACGGCAGGTCCATGACCGGATAATCCTGCCAGTTCCCATAATCGAAATGCCACCATTCCTCGGCCAGCGGCAGGAAGCCGCTTGCCGTCATGATACGGGCCAGCAGATCGCGCAGGGCACGCGCCGCAGCATTGCCACCGGCATAGGCCACATGGGCGCACGGTGTCATTTCATCAAAGCCCGAGGGCATGGACACCACCTGGCGGGTAGCAAGATCCCACAGCGTCAGATCCACGGCGCATCCACGGTTGTGACGGGAACCGGTGGCGGGATCACCGACGAATTCGTACAGATCCTCCGGCACCGCCTGCCGGAACAGGTAACTGACATGCCATGGACGATAGGCGTCATACACCAGCAACCCATAGCCATGCTGCGCGGCAAGCATGCGCGCATGGGACAGGGCCTGCGCCGCCGGGCGCTGCAGGAATGCCCGCACTGTCGGATAGACAGGAAAGCCAAGAAAATTCCGTGCCGTGGCGTAACGGATATCCAGTGCGATCGCCGGATCGACCTGTGTTACGTCAACCAGGTCGACGGCCCTGCGCGCAGGCGCAAACACCGGCATGCGCGCCGCCCGTGCGTTGGCCAGCAACACATCGGGCGCATGTTGCAATGGCACGCGGAATGACTCTTCGTCCGACTGCACATCGACAATCGGACCAGCCTGCCGTTGCGTTTCATGCGACATGCGCGGCCTTTCCCATCACATAGTCAGCATGACGCCATTCAGGCGGGCGGGGTATAGGACTGTACATCTTCCAGCGTATGACTGAGCAGGATCTTGCCACCATCGGTGGACTGTACCCACGATACGGGAATGGTGAAGGTACTTTCCGCCGGGCCATCAACCGTGATCTGGATGGTCGCATTGGTGTTGACGGCTGTCAGCGTGCCCATGCGGCCCGAACCTGTCGCGAACACATCCTGGCCCAGCATGGACTGCGTTACATCTGTCATGAATTTCCCTTCCCTGCGCAACTACAAAAGCCGCGCTGCCCTGTCGGCCTGAACCCCGCCATCATTCCAGGATCATCCGGTCACGGGGCCGCCCCGACAATACGGGCCGGCAGACAGGTTGCGATTGATGCCGCCATGGACATGGCGCTCCGGATTCATGCCCCGCATAACACACGCCGGGGGCACAAGTTGCCCTGCCCTCAGTTCACGCCAAACTGCTTGCGCTGGGACATGACCTTATTCAGCCGTTCATTATAGCTATGGTAGGTGCCACGGGGCACGCAACCCATTTCCTCCAGATCCTCGAGCTTGATGCTGTCATTCAGCCATGAATTGACTTCATTGAACTCGACTTTCTGCGGTACTTCCCGACCACTGAAGACCACCGGATCATCCTGCCCCTGCACGTAGCCGAACTTCATGAACGCCCCGCCCGCAGGCGCGTCATGCTGGGCCATTTCACCGCACACGACCGACGTCGCATCCATGGAATGGACCGTGACATTGCGGAATGTCGCCCCATGCGGGTCAGGTAGGGTGGCCGCGACATGACGCTCCGCCTCGGCAATGACGGAAGTCTTTTCCCCATGCCGTCCAGACGCCGCATGGGCCACCCCGGAAAACAGGCATATGGATACGCCCAGTATGATGAACCTTTTCATGCTTCCGCCTGCCTGATCATTCGCTTTGTCATTATCCGATCTTTCTGATGCGCTGCCCCGTTCCATCGGTCAAGCGGGCGACCTGCCATCGGATCACTTTCAATTATATAATGTGCGATAACAGTAACAAAGGCATGCCAGACAAAACCCCGGCGCCGCGTTATAACGGGGGTACTGCCGCAACCGGCACATTGCATGAAGGCCATCCCATGTCGCAGCGCCCCATTTCCAGTCCTGAACCCGATCCACACAGCCGGGCGGATTTCGTGCATGTGCGTGGCGCGCGCGAACACAACCTGAAGGATGTCAGCGTGGACATGCCGCGCGACCAGCTGGTGGTGTTCACGGGGGTTTCGGGATCGGGGAAATCATCCCTCGCCTTCGGGACGCTGTATGCGGAAGCGCAGCGACGGTACCT
Organism: Komagataeibacter sp. FXV3; assembly: GCF_015155755.1. Taxonomy (GTDB): domain Bacteria; phylum Pseudomonadota; class Alphaproteobacteria; order Acetobacterales; family Acetobacteraceae; genus Komagataeibacter. The sequence goes on from NZ_VWPI01000109.1 coordinate 2,636, forward strand.
GGAATCCGTCTCCCCTTACGCACGTCGGCTGTTCAGGCAGATGCCTGTGCCCGACGTGACCGCCATCGAGGGCCTGCCCCCCGCCATCGCCCTGCAACAGCAGCGCGGCACGGGTACCGGGCGGTCTTCGGTCGGCAGCATCACCACGCTGTCGAACCTGCTGCGCATGCTGTATTCCCGCGCGGGACATTATCCCGACGGCATGAAACGGCTGGAGGCGGAATCCTTTTCCGTCAACACCCCCATGGGGGCCTGCCCGCAATGCCATGGGCAGGGCCGGATCATGGATACCACCACGGACCTGCTGGTGCCCGATGACAGCCTGTCCATCCGCCAGCGCGCCGTGGCCGCATGGCCCACCGCATGGCAGGGGCAGAACCTGCGCGATATCCTGATTACCAAGGGCGTGGACGTGGACTGCCCATGGCGCGACCTGCCGCAGAAAACGCGCGACTGGATCCTCTATACCGAGGAAACGCCGACCTACCCCGTCTATCCCGGCCTGGACCATGCTGCCGTACAGCGTGCAATCCGCGACCATGTGCCGCCGTCCTATAACGGCACATTCACCGGCGCGCGGCGCTACGTGCTGCATACCTTCGCGACATCACAGAGTGCCAACATGCGCAGGCGGGCCGAACGCTTCCTGACCGCGACCCCGTGCCCCACCTGCCATGGACAGCGCCTGAACCCTGACGCACTGCGTGTCACGCTGGCGGGGCTGAACATTGCGCAGATGACGCAGCAGACCCTGTCCACCATCGCGCGCACCCTCGCCCCACTGGCCGAAGGCACGCAGGTGCCCGACGATACGCCACAGGCAGGCGACGCCACCGCCATTGCCGCCCGCCGCATGGCCGCCGACCTGATCGGCCGCATCGGGGTGCTGGAACATCTGGGGCTGGGATACCTGCAGGCGGACCGGTCGGTCACCACCCTGTCACCGGGGGAATACCAGCGGCTGCGGCTGGGGACACAGATCCGGTCCAACCTGTTTGGCGTTGTGTATGTGCTGGATGAACCCTCCAGCGGGCTGCATCCGGCGGATGCCCATAACCTGCTGGATGCGCTGGAAGGGCTGAAGGCGGCGGGGAATTCGCTGTTCATCGTCGAACACAACCTCTACCTGATCCGCCGCGCGGACTGGATTGTCGATGTTGGTCCCGATGCGGGCACACGCGGGGGCGAAGTGCTGTACAGCGGCCCGCCAGATGGCCTGCGGGACGTGAAGCTGTCGCGCACCGCGCCCTACCTGTTCGCCAGTGATACGCCCATCGCGGGCACGCCGCGTCCGGCCAGGGGATGGCTAAAGCTGGACGGGATCACGTGGAACAACCTCCGTAACCTGCGTGTCGAAATCCCGCTGGGTACCTTCGTGACCGTCACCGGCCTGTCCGGGTCGGGCAAGTCCAGCCTGGTCAGTCAGGCCCTGCCCGCCATTGTGGCCCATGCGCTGGGACAGAAGCTGGTGCAGGATACGGACGGCGAAAACATCGAGGACATGCCCATCGGCACACCGCAGGGACATGTCACCTCCGGGGCCAACCAGATCAAACGGCTGGTCATGATCGACCAGAAGCCGATCGGTCGCACGCCGCGTTCCAACCTTGCGACCTATACCGGCCTGTTTGACACGATACGGCAGATGTATGCCGCAACCGACCTTGCGAAATCACGCGGTTACGACGCCGGGCGTTTTTCCTTCAACCTGCCCAAGGGCCGCTGTCCCACCTGCGAGGGGGCTGGGTCGGTCATGGTGGAACTGCTGTTCCTGCCCAGTGTCTATTCCCCCTGCCCCACCTGCCACGGCACGCGCTACCAGCCGGATGTACTGGAAATCACGATACGCGGGAAATCCATTGCCGATGTCCTGAACATGACGGTAGACGACGCGGCCGTGTTCTTTGCCGACACGCCATCACTGGCCAACGCGCTGGGTACGTTGCAGCAGGGCGGTCTGGGCTACCTGCGACTGGGACAGCCCGCAACCGAGCTTTCGGGGGGCGAGACACAGCGCATCAAGCTTGCGACCGAACTGCAGAAGCAGCGCCGGGGCCACACGTTGTATATCCTTGATGAACCGACCACCGGCCTGCACCCGGCGGATGTGGACCGGCTGCAGACCCATCTGCAGTCACTGGTCGATGGCGGCCACACCGTCGTGGTGGCCGAACATGACATGCGGGTTGCGGCACGTGGGGACTGGGTGATCGACATGGGACCCGGTGCGGGGGATGCGGGCGGCCTGATTGTCGCCGCAGGCACGCCCCATGATGTCGCACGCGCATCCGACAGCCGCACTGCACCGTTTCTACTGCCGCTAACTGGCTGAAAACAGAAAGAAGTTTTTGGCGAAGCTTTTTTCAAAAAGCTTCGAAGAACGCCGCCTTTTTGAAAAAAGGCGGCACCCAAAAACTTTTATGACTTAATACCTTCAGGCTGGCAGCACTGCCCACATCGTGGCGACACCAGCGAAAACCAGCAGGGCCGCAACCAGCGTCATGATGCTCCAGCTGCGCAGCCCTTCGCGCACACTCACGCCGCACATGCGGGTCACGATCCAGAACCCCGCGTCATTGACATGCGACAGCGCCATGCCGCCCGCCCCCATGGCCAGCGCCACAAGCGTCAGATGCGTCTGGTCCAGGTGCAGCCGCCCGATCATGGGGCCAAGGATACCCGCCGTGGTCATCAACGCCACCGTAGTCGGCCCCTGCGCCACGCGCAGGATCATGGTCAGGACAAAGGCCAGCACCAGCAATGGCAGCCCACTTGCCGCCAGCAGGCCGCCCAGCGCATCACCCACGCCGCTGCCCACCAGCACCTGCGCAAATGCGCCACCCGCGCCGGTAATCAGGATGATGATGGCCGTCCCCGGCAGGGCGGCGACCACCACTTCGGATACGGTAGCCAGCGCCAGCCCGCGCCGCAGCCCCAGCAACCATGCGCACAACATGACATCCAGCCCAAGGGCGACAAAGGGAATACCCGCAAAGACCAGCACCGACCGCAGGCGACCGGGCGGCATGAGTTCCCCCGCCAGCGTGCCCGCCACCATCAGCATGACCGGCACGGCAATGACCGCGACGATTTCCCCCATGCCGACCGGACGCTTCTGACCAGCCTGCATGAACAGGCGGGCGGGTTCATCCGCCGCGCCATGGCCCCGGGCGGCGTCGCGCGCTTCATCCACCACGGCGCGGATATCGGGCGCACAGCCGAAGGGCTGCGCCATGATCGGGCGCGTCAGCACATAGGTCAGCACGGTCACCACCGCCGCCAGCGGCAGGCCAAGCAACAGCATGTGCCCCGCGCCCACACCCAGTGCCGCCGCCACCGCCACGGCGCCGGGATGGGGTGGCAGCAACGCATGCACCGTCAGCATGGTGACCGCCATGGGAATGCCAAAGACCGCGGGTGGCCGTCCCGTCTGCCGTGCCATGCCATAGACCAGCGGCATGAGCATGATGACGCCGACCTCAAAAAACACCGGAATACCGACCCCGAAGGCGGAAATGACCAGCGCCAGTGGCACATGGGCCGCACCCACCCGGCGCACCAGTCCCTGTGCTACGACAGCGGCCCCGCCAGACAGGTCGATCATGCGCCCGATCATGGCCCCAAGGGCTACGATAATGGCGATATGGCCCATGGTGCGGCCCATGCTGCCCTGCACCGCGTCAGCCAGCTTTGTCACCGGCATGCCGGTCAGCAGCGCTACCCCCACCGCGACAATCAGCAGGGCCACGAAAGGATGCAGCCGCAGCCACAGGATCAGCAACAGCAGGACGGCAATGGAACCAATGCCAACCAGAATCAGCGCAAGCGGAGTCATGCAGGGAATCCCGGGCGTAAGAGCGGCCTGTCCTGGACGGCCAAACGGATCTTATCGGGCATCCCGACACGGCCCGCAACGCCGACACGCATGAAAAGCATATCCTGCGGCCACAATGGCGGGAAACCGGAATTTTTCAGGTGATTATCGTGTCCCCTGCAACATGGGGAAATTTTCATGCTTGACAGGTTTCAATCCTGTCTGCATTACGCGCCACCGGTCACGAACCGCAGTCGCTTTTTTGGGGCCTGAACGCCCCGGGACGCCATGCCATGACAACCATGATCAATACGCCATTGCCCTCCGCCCGCAGCATGCATGCACGCCGCGCCGTGGACCATGCCAAGAGCATCATGCGCGAAATGTGGATCGTGCCCATGGTCGTCATGGGCAGCGTCCTGTGCGGTGGTGTGGTGACCCTGCTGTCGCACCTGCTCGGGCATGCCGGGTAAGGCACGCCCGCCCCGGAACGCAGGTTCAGGGGCCGGGTTCAGGCGATCCTAGCGCGAAGCGGAACGTTCTTTGCCTGCGCGGCGGCGTTCTGCCTTGTGCGGCGCGGGTTCCGCCAGCCAGTGGATACGGGCGTTGCGCAGTTCGAAATTGCGCTGTCCCTGTACCCCCATATCCCCGAACGGGTCATACACCACGCCGCTGACCTCGGCCTGGCACTGTTCGTTCTTGCCGGTATCGCCACAGATCTGCTGGGCCTTGCGGAAGGAGGATTCCTCCATCGTCGGGCCATCAAGCGGCACCGCCCCGTTCCAGTCCACCTGCCCCGGCAGGTCGGCAATACGGAAGGCTGCGCAATCCGCCCCGCCTGAATTGGCAGAAGTGATATAACACCCCTCGACCCGAACCAGCTTGCCCACATACTGGGCCGCCTGTGTCTGGAACGCCGCCACGTCCAGTGTCGCCACCGGTGCCGGGGCTGCTTCATGGCGTGCCTTCGCTTCCCGTGCCGTGGCGGGACCGGGGGCGGTTACTGCCGCGACAAGGGCCAGCCCGCCTGCCAGCACGCCAAGATGAAAACGTCGCCTCACGTCCTGTCTTCCTTTTCATGTGGGTCAGCCCGTGCTGACAATCCGCAAAGGAAGAATGTTTGCCATACACACCGCCATTGTCACCACGGCCCAGCGTGCGGGCTGCCATGCATGCACAACCGCCCTACACCCCCAACCATACGGGGCGCCCACCTTGCCCATCGCCATCCCGGCATTGCGTGGCGTCACGCGCCCTGCCGCCCTGCCCGCAACGGGAATGGTGCAGGCAGGTATCAGGATGAATTGACGATATATCCCTCTCTTTACAATGATGATGTCATTAGCGTATGCCCCGATCTGGTCCGCATGTGGTTTATGTAAAACGAATAAAAAATAAAAATGACACTACAACCAACAGATCTGAAATATAATTTTCCAAAAATTATCATCATCAGCCTGTCACACGCCATCGAACGCCGGAATACGCTGGCACGGCAACTTACCGGCTTCGGTCTTGATTTCGATTTTCTGGATGCGGTCGATGCCCATGACCTGACCGATCATGATTATGGAATCTATAACAGGCGCAGACGCCGGATTTTCATGGGCAAGGATCTGTACCCGGGGGAAATAGCCTGCATGCTGTCGCACAGGAAGGCCATGCGGCGGGTCGCGACCACGGACCGGCCATCGGTCATTCTGGAAGATGACGTCCTGCTTTCCACCGACTGGCCCTATGTCATCCATGCCCTGATGGCGCGGCAGGAAGAATGGGAATTCGTGCGTTTTTTTGGCGACGAAAAACATGCCACCCGCCTGCAGCGCAAGCTGGTGCCACTGGGGCGCGATTACTGGCTGACCCGCATGTCCACATCACCCGGCGGCGCCCATGCCTACCTGATTACCCCATCTGGCGCGCGCCGGATCCTGCATTGCCTGGACTACACGGCCACACCGATCGACACATTGATGGGCCAGCCATGGAAAACCGGGCTGGGCGCCCTGAGCGTCTGGCCCGGGCTGGCGCGGGAAAACGGGAAATTCCCATCCCATATCGGCAATGCCCGCTTTGCCAGCGCACCCACCACGACAGGACTGGAACGCACCCTGTATTTCGCGGCCAACCCCGGCCTGCGGCTGGTGCAAAACATACTCAAACGCGGGTTCTATTACGGCCACGCGCCATCCGACCACTGGCACCGGCACCGGCACCGCGTGCAGGCGGCCCCTCCCTCCGCACCCGTGCAAATCTGACCCGTTTTCCGCACATATAAGACCTGGCGCAGGCCCCCGGCCCGGCAGGCCACAGCGCCCTCACTTCCTAGAACGGGGAAGCCTTCTGTCCCGCGCCCTGACCCAGATTTGCGAAATGCTGGGTTTCGGTACAGCCGCGGAAACGGTCCAGAACGGGAATGCTTCCCGCCAGGTTGACGCTGAGTGTCGTGCGATCGCCAAACTTCACCAGTGCCACATGCGACGTCGCCATGGCATCCAGCAGGTGGGTGAGGTCATCGGCATGGATGTCGGCGGCAAGGGTCGTGGCGTCATTGGCCTGCATGTGGAACACGCGGGTATAGGCCCCCACGGTAACCGTCATGTCGCCCTTTTCACCATTGGCCAGCGTCCAGTGGTCATCCGCGCTGCGCACCTGCAGCGAATCGGCATCGGCACGGAACATCAGGATTTCGCTTTCCGAACCGGCAATGCACAGATCGGTATGCACACCGGCATCAGGCGTATGATGAATGGCGACCCAGCCACCGGCGCGTTCATCCACCAGCATCTGCGACGGGCTGGGGCTGCTGTTCTCGTCCTCGGGCTGCATGGCCACGGGCACGGCACGGGGCCGTTCATCGTAAGACTGCGCTAACGCGATCCCCGGCACGGTGATCAGCGCCATACAACCCAGAAGAAAATTCCGTTTTCTGTTCACTTTGCGACAATCCCATTGCAACAAGGACCGACGAATCGGGATAATGGATAATTTCAGCATCACTGTGACGTGATTTAGACATATATTGTCATAATTCAGGTCAGGAAAAGATATTTCCACATGCCTGCTTCCATGACGGGAAACACGGACGGCATGCCGCATGATCGTGACAGGCCTGCGACAAAATATGTCCGTTCTTTCAAACGCGATGCGTGCCATGCGGGCGGCGAAAATAATACTAAAGAAGATTTTCATTTTGACGCGCCACAGGGGCGATCTGTGCAGGCGGCATTGGTTTGTCGGTATCACGCCGTTATCATGGGGCGCGTTGATGACATTTTATGGATACTGGAAGGAAATAGCCGGGATGCGCCTGCTACCTGCTGCCATCCTGGCAATCGGGACCCTCTGCGCCACGCCCTGCGCGCACGCCGCCGACCCGGACTGGATATTCGCCAATAGCGGACCGGGCGGCCAGCCCATGATCATGTCCCATCAGGGCACGCTGGATATCATGTTCTACCGCGCGACCAGCGGTACGGTCGGCATTGCCTTCCACCAGCGCCACGGTCGTTACCACAACCCGAAAGGGGTGGAGACAGCCATGGTGATGATCGGCAAATTCACCATTGCGCTGCAGGTCTTTGGCAATACCCAGAAATGGGACACGGCAGGGGGCGACCTGAAACCCGATACCGTGCCCGATCTGGTCAGTGCCCTGCAGGGGGCGGCCACGGGCGCGCTGATCCCGTTCGAACGCGACCCGGTACCGTTTTCGGTAAAGGGGGCGATGGCCGCCCTTGATGACCTGGCCCGGTATGCCACCCAGCATGGGGAAAGCCTGCCACCGCCGCTGCAACCCGCCCCTGCCGCCCATGCGGCAGCCCCGGTGGTGGATATAGAAAAGCTGGCCCATCACCCGTACGATACCCAGCACGGGCGCAAACTGGTGCTGCCGCAATATGATATTGCGGCCAACTGCGACCGTGCCCATATCGAAATGCAGGATACGGACGGAGAATGCATTGGCGCCGAACAGAAAAGCCAGGCAGCCCTGACCACGCACTGGACCGGATACGACAGCGACCTGCGCGCCGCCTGCCTGTCACTGGTCAGCGATCCGGGGCGGCTGGAAAAGTACCAGGCACTGCTTATGTGCCTGTCGCGCTATCAGGATGACCGGCGTCAGTGGCAGCTTGTCTCCGGCTCCAGCGGTAGCGATGACATCATGCCCGCCAAGAACCCGGCGCAGGCGGGTGATACGCCGGCAACACCTGCCGCCCACCCCTGAAAAATCAGTCGGTGGGGTTACGGCGCGTCAATGCGAAGATGAAAAAGACCACACCGCTGAGCAGCAGCCCGAACAGGATGACCAACGGCTGGATATAGAGTACCACCAGCACAAGGAACAGCACCAGCAGGGCGCTGTATTTCAGCTTGCGGTCCTCACTGGAAAACAGGTCGATCAACCCTTCGGAAATCTGGTGCAGGGCTGATGCGCCCTCTGTGCCTTCACGCGGGGCGACCGTCAGCCCCTGACGCGCCAATTGCTGCAGGAAAAGACGCGCCTGATCCTGTGGCGGTGCAGCAGCCGCATCACGGCCCATGCCGGTGGGCAGGGATGCCGCCACGGCATCAATGACACGACTATCCACAGAAACCTTATCGTCCATTTTTAGCAGTTCCCCCAGCCATGCAGCGTGCAACGCGCTGGCCCATCCACGCTGTTATCCACATAACTTACTGGTTTATCCCCAAAAGGGGGATTATTGCCCTCCGGCATGATTATGGCCCACATGGGCGCATGCGATACGCCTGCCATCGCGCAGCGACGGGTCAACCGTCATCTCGCCGCGCGGTACCGGGCCGTCAGCAATCCGGTGACCCGTGCCCATATGGCCCGACCATGTGGCGTAGGACAGCGTGCGGTACGTATCCGCCGCACAGTTGTACATGACGGAAAACCGGACCGAGGCAAAGGGCAGCCCGTGACGGATCATGTCCTCGTCAAAATCCTGAATGAACGTGGCGGATGAATGCGTGCCATGAACCTGGACCGAGGCAAGGTCGATATACTCATTCACCTTGTTCTGGTACGGCGGCAGCTTCTGCAGTTCCGTCTCACCATGCGGGGCCGGGGATACGGGCTGGTCCTGCACCTGTGCCGCCCTTGCGCCGTTTACCATCCCACCACAGGCCATGCCCGCAGCCATCAGCGCCACCACAACCCTGTATCGCATCTTCTCCCTTTCAGGCGCGCGAAACGCACGCGTACACACCACACCCGTATTCATTGCCCTGTTTTGCAGGATCGAACCCATAGCGGCAAGATAAACAGCAGCGAACAGGGCTTCATACCGACCCCATAATGACAGGAATGCGCCATGCACGCTTTTTTTCGCACGGGAACTGCCGTTTTTCCCTTGTCGGGCTGCTGGCGATGGCGGTTGTCACGGCGGCCCATGCGGATCCCGCACCAGCCGTGACACTGGACCGTGCCCCGTTTGGCATCACCCCGGATGGCCAGAAGGTTGAACGCTTCACCATGGCCAACAGGCATGGCATGCGCGTGCAGGTCGTGACCTATGGCGCGACCATCACCGCCATTGATGCACCCGATGCCCACGGCCATGTCGCGGATATCGTGCTGGGGTTCGCGACACTGGAGGGATATACGCGTGACAGCGCACGTGGCGGCCTGTTTTTTGGGGCGACGGTCGGGCGCGTGGCCAACCGCATCGCCAACGGTACCTTCGTGCTGGACGGACGGACCTACCACATTCCCCGAACCGAGGGGACCAACGCCCTGCATGGTGGCCGCAAGGGGTTCGACAGGCATGTCTGGACGGTGGAAAACACCAGCGTCACCGCCAGCAGCGCCAGCGTGACCCTGAAACTGGTCAGCCCGGACGGGGATCAAGGTTTCCCCGGCACGCTGACCACGCATGTCACCTTTAGCCTGAACGATGGCAATGAACTGTCACTGCACTACACCGCGACAACGGACCGGCCGACGGTGGTCAACCTGACGAACCACAGCTATTTCAACCTGGGTGGGGAAGGCAGTGGTTCGATCGAAAACGAAGTCCTGCAGGTCAATGCCGCTACCTTTATCCCCATTGATGCGAAATCACTGCCGCTGGGCACGGTCGCACCCGTTGCGGGCACGGCGCTGGACTTCCGCACGCCCCACCGTATTGGCGAGCGCCTGCGCGATCAGGATCTACAGATGATGTATCAGCACGGTTATGACCAGAACTGGATCGTCAACAGTCAGCTATCGCGCATACCGGTGCCTGCGGCCCGCCTGTGGGACCCGGCATCGGGGCGGGTGCTGGATGTGCTGACCACGCAGCCGGGGCTGCAGGTCTATACATCCAACGCGCTTGACGGCAGTTACGTCGGGCCTTCGGGTCATGCCTATCGCCAGACGGATGCCGTGGCGCTGGAAACACAGCATTATCTCGACAGCCCCAACCATCCCGGTTTTCCCAGCATCATACTGCGGCCGGGGCAGACATATGACGAAACCACCCTTTACCGCGTGGGCGTGCAACCTGTCCCCCATCCGCGTCCTTAAGGAATATGGGGAATACCGTTGATTCCGGGAGGAATATCCTTACATACCTCGCTATAGCGTGATTGAAGGACACAGGATCCAGATGAAAAAAATTGCCGTTGTGCTTCTGCTCGCGGGGCTGGCAGCATGCCAGTCCGGTCATTCGCCCTCTGATCCAAGCGAAAGCGGCGGTATCGGTGGCATGACCGGATCACCGGGGCAGGATGCGCCCAGCGACGGACCCGGCGGAAGTGGTGGACCGGGCATGGGCAACTAGCCCGCACGACCGGGTGCGGGCGTAGCGGTATCAGTCGCGCCCGCCACTCAGGTTGATGACGCCAAGCCCCAGCAGACCAAGTCCGGCCAGCCCTTCAGCCACCATCCATGATATCGGGCCGATCCCTTCAGCCGTCATGCCGCGCACCAGAACACCCACGCTGCCAATCATCAGGAGCAGGGACACAATGGTAACCCATTTTACAATCTTGCCGCGGTTCATCAATCTCTTCGCTGTCTGTCGATCCGGTTACCGGCAGGCCCGGTCCCTGCCCTTCTAACACCCTGAACGGTCAATCGTCCAAACACAGCATGCGCAGCGGCAATGCGCCTGCCGCGTATCAGGGACCATTTCATGCAGATGTGATCCCGCGCCGATGCATCCTTGCGTATCGTCATGACGTTGATGGCTTCATGAACCCTTAGGGCACAGGCCCCACGACAGGGATACCCCACATCGGCAAGGAGCAAGGTCATGCAGGCAACCGGCACCCTTTCCACCCCGCCACGTCAATGGCCCGCGCGCATGCGGCACCTTGTCCGGACATGCGCGGCTTATCCATACGCCTTCCTGCGTCTGTGGGACGGGGACTGACCCGGCTCCGGTTCATTCATGCCGCAGGTCGGATGCGGAAAACCATTCGTCATTGCCCGTACGGTCACTACGCACGCGGATCTGGCCATTTTCGATGATTTCGACGATGTCACCCTTCATTCCGCGCAGTTCCGGTTTGACCGGTGCATCATCCCTGACCACCACGATATCACCTGCCTTGAAATCCACGTCCGGTTCTCCTTTCTTCCGATTATGGCGGTCCTGTGCTGGGGCATGGTCATATTAGCCCACGACCCTGCCCGCACCCGCCAATCATGCCAGCGATGGCGGACATCACAAGCCGTTGTCCGGCCATGTCATACCACATCCGCACAAAGGGCAGGTTGCCGCAGGGAAAGATGTTCCGACATGAAGGGGGAACCCGATACAGCATACAGGAAGACCTCATGTCATCAGAACATCACCTGCCTTCCGCCACGGACCTGCAGCGCGAACTGGAACAGGTGCGCCGTGATTACGCCATTGCACTGAAGGACCGGCCCGAGCACGCCCGGGCACTTGAAGCACGCGCCAGAAAGCTGGAAGCCGAACTCGCCCGCCAGAAATAACAGGCGGATACGGGTCGGGACATGACGCATCCGGCCCGGCCGGGCAACATGGCATGGCCCGGTATTGACCACTCCCATGTCAAGATGGCCGCATGACAGGCAGCCATGCGGTGGCAGACATGGTTCATGGCGTGGTCCCACCCCATGTGAATGGGAACGGACACGCCGTGTGTCCCCTACAGAACAAGAATTAGGATGCTATCATGAGCAAAGTGGCAACCAGTGGTCCCGACGCACAGGGCAAGTACAGCCTGGAAGTAAGCATCGGCGGCCTGACCGGCACGCTGGGCGGTTTTTCTTCCGCCATGGAAGCCGAGGATTATGCCGTTTCCCTGCTGCGCCGCGTCAAGGAACTGGCCAAGGCCGATAACCTGAAGACGGCCTGAAATAATTCCTGAAACCCCGCCGACAGGCGGGGGCGTACGACAGTATGCCCCCGCCGGGCGGGATGACGGCCATCACCGGTCGTCTTTATGCCTTTTTTCTTTATACAGTTGGAAACCTGACAGGATCAGGACGTGAAGCTGTATATGGAAAAAAGGACACTCTTTCCCATGAAACGACTGACCCGGTCACTGTCGGTACTGGTTTTGGCCAGTCCGCTTGTCGCCTGCGTGGATGGCCCCGGATATGGCGGCTATTACGGTGGGTACGGTTATGGCCCCAGCGGGGGTTATTATAGCGGATATGGCGATTATTACGGCGGCGCGCCCGAATATATCGGGCGTGGCGGTGGATGGGGTGGCGGTCGCGGCGGCCCCGGTGGCGGTTTCCATGGTGG
>NZ_VWPI01000011.1 GCF_015155755.1 Komagataeibacter sp. FXV3
TTATCCCCGGCCAGCATTACGACACGGTCGGGGTGGCGCCGCTTCTCGAACCGGCTGATTTCGAGGGACTTCTTGCTGACAAGGCGTTCGATGTCCACTGGATCGTGGACACCATACGCGCGCAAGGAGCCCGCGTGGTCATTCCCCAGCGTCGGAACCGCCTCGACAGGCGATCCTTCGATGGGGCCCTGTTCAAGGCGCGCCATCTCATCGAGAACTTCTTCTGCAAGCTCAAGGAGTTCAAGCGCATCGCCATGCGAAGCGACAAGACCGACAGATCATTCGCAGCGATGATTTATCTCACCGCCGCAATCATCAATTCGCGTTAATTCCCAACAGACCCCAAAAAGCTTCAGGAAGCGCCGCCTTTTTGAAAAAAGGCAGCGTCCAGAAACTTTTATTTTTTATCAATAAGTTATATCGGGACGCCTTTTATTCCCGGTCAGCCTGCGGGGAATCAGGGCTCCATGCTGTCGGATACTTCAATCCCCCGTCCCACATAACTGCGTGAACGGCCATATCCATAATATATAAGCAGCCCCATTACCCCCCATACCGGCAGGACCAGTATCGCAATCAGGTCCAGTGACAGGTAAAGATAAATGCAGCCAATGATGGCAAGCGGCGCGAACAGCCATATGGCAGGCGCCCGGAACGGGCGGATGCGCGTGGGATCGGTCCGGCGCAGGATCAGGACGGATACCGCCACCATGGCGAATGCAAACAGCGTGCCGGAATTGGAATAGTCCGCCAGTGTCCCCACAGGCAGGAAAGCGGCACCAAGGGCCGTGCCAATGCCGGTTACAATCGTCACGATATGCGGGGTGCGATAGCGGGGATGGACACTGGCAAAGCTGTCGGGCAGCAGGCCATCACGCGCCATGGTGAAAAATATGCGTGTCTGTCCGAAAATCATCATCAGCACGACGGAAGGCAGGGCAATGGTCGCCGCAAGACCGATCAGGTTGCCGATCCGGGTCC
>NZ_VWPI01000110.1 GCF_015155755.1 Komagataeibacter sp. FXV3
CCATGGTGGACCGGGCGGTGGTGGCCACGGTCCCGGCGGCGGCCCGGGTGGTGGCGGTGGCCACGGCCCTGGTGGACCGGGCGGCGGTGGCAGCCACGGTGGTGGCGGCGGCGGTCACGGCGGTCCGGGCCGACATTGATGCACATGGCCGGTTCCGTTTGCGGGACTGGCCATTTTTTATCCGTGCTGCCCCGCGCCCGACAGCAGGTTCATGACCAGCACGCCACATATGATAAGCGTCATGCCCACGACCGCCGCCAGATCCAGCTTCTGTCCCAGCACCACGCGACAGACCAGCGTGATGAGTACCGTGCCGATACCCGACCAGATGGCATAGGCCACGCCGGTAGGAATGGTCCGCAACGCCAGGGACAGCGAATAGAACGCCACGCCATACCCGACCACGGTCACACATGACGGTCCCAGCCGCGTAAAGCCACTGGATAACGTCAGGCAGAACGTGGCGGTGACTTCCGCCGCAATCGCGATCAGCAGATAGATATAGGCCATGCCCCTACCCGCGCCGACGGCCCACCGTGCCACGGGGGGGCAATCCCGTCATCCGGGGCCGGGGTACGCGTGGTGGCAGCGGCGTTTCATCGCGAATTGCCACGGCATCATGTCCACGGGCACGCAGCGCATCAGCGAATCGCTGGACATGGGTCCATTGCGCGCCCGCATACAGTTCACGCCCGTCCAGCATTACACGATGTCGTCTCAACTTTTCCCTCATCCCCTCAATATCTGGCCTTAAAGATGGGGATGGTGGCCATGAAACGCAACGGCACGGGAAATTTGTTTCAAGCGTGCAGGAAACCTTCGCTTTCGTGAAACGATTCATGTATAGGAAAGATAGGAGGTATGATACATGAGCAACTCTGCACGCATGATCGCCCATCTGCTGATCACAGTCCGGTTGAGTACGCGCAATCGTCCTTCCGCCCCTGTTCCCGCAGTTTCGCGCGATTGAACAAGCCGCGCCGGGGTTGCCCGGCGCGCATCCATCAGACATATTTTGTCATGTTATGACATAATGAAGAATCACGCCTTTTTCCGTTCCCGTGTCAGGCGGTCGGCAAAGGCGGGCAATTCATCATGATGCAGCAGGAACACGTCGTTGGATCGGGCCAGTTGCCGGGCCGAAGTCGTGTAATCCGCATTGGAGACCACTGCTGCAATATCGGCATGGTAATGCAGCCGGGCTGCTGAAATCTGCTGCACGGCCTCGTTCCCCACCGCATTGCGGTACAGCTTGCACTGCACGACCAGCCGTTTTCCACCACGTATGGCGATGACATCCGCACCCTGGTCCCCGCCAGGTGGCGTGGCCTGCGCATCCCACCCACAGGCACACAGGCGTTCGGCGCAATAGCGTTCATAGGCGATCGGGTCCATGTCCGGCGCATAACCGTTGCTGGCCTGTCCTGTTCCCGGCAGCGTCTGGCTGGCCACATGCTCGATCCGGGCCATTACGCGATCTGCAATGGCGGGCCATGCCCATTGCAGGCGACGGCCCCGCAGGGCAGGCTGCACGATCGTCCTGATGAATTCCGCCTTTTCACGTTGCCACCGGGTCGTGCGTTCCACGCCATAACTGTTGACCTGCACCAGTTGCCTGCGCCGGATTCGCAGCACGTCGGCATGACGGGACACCAGTCGCCTACACACGCGCCAGGCCTGCCGCCTGCGTAAAAACCGCCAGCCATACCGTAACAGCGGCCACAGCAGCACCGCCCCGACTCCCGCCATGACCAGACGCAGCAGGCCGGATGGCCGCGACAGCATATGACCCGACACGGGATGCAGGACGGTGGCAGGAAAATACAGCGTGCCTTCCCCTTTCTGGACAGGCAGGTGACGCAACAGCACCGCATCACCGTGGTGGCCCAGCACCTGCCAGTTTCCCGCCCCGTCCACGCGCCTGCAATGCAGCTGGATCAGCGTCCGCTCAGACAGGGCTGCAGGCGACAGGCTGCCCACCCGTTGCAATGTGGCCGCCTGCGTGCAGCCCACGGTTGCGGGGGGAACGTGACAGGTAGCCTGTCCCGCCATGGCAGCCAGCGGAACCAGCAGCATCCCGCATCCTACCCATGGCATGATCCCTGCACGCATCCCTGTGTTCCACCCCGTGTTCATAATCCGTTCCGCGACACTAACGCATGAGAACAAAATGGGAAAGTATGGAAATACCACTCTTTTCCAGCATGGTTTTTTGTCTTCCGCCATGCCTATCATGCCGGTATGCGAATCTGTTTTATCGGCGACAGCTACGTAACGGGCACGGGTGATGAAACCTGTCAGGGATGGGTGGGACGCCTGTCCGCCATGGAACGGCAGGCTGGTCATGACATCACGCCCTACAACCTGGGCGTGCGGGGACAGACCAGCCGTGACATCGCCTTGCGGTGGCATGCCGAAACGCGGCCCCGGCTGGAAGGACGCCATGACGGGGGCGTCGTGCTGTCCTTTGGCGTCAATGACTGCACATCCACCGCGCATGGGCAGTCGCGCGTGCCGCATGATGAAGCCATCGCGACGACACAACGGATCGTGCAACAGGCCCGGCAGTCATGGCCGGTCCTGATGATCGGCCCACCACCGGTCGGGCGGCCCTGCCCCGACGGGCGCACACAGGCGCTGTCGCATGCCATGGCGGGCATATGCGCACAGTTGTCCGTGCCCTTCCTGCCGGTATGGGAACCGCTGCTGGCCCATCCCACATGGTGCACTGAGATCGCGCGCGGTGATGGCGCCCACCCGGCAGGTGGCGGTTATGCCGCGCTGGCGCGGATCATCCATGACTGGCCTGCGTGGCGAAAGTGGATGGGACCGCTACCCTAAATCCGCGCGCCGGTTTATCCGTTCCCCTTGGCATGGCGCGACGGCAGGGTCACATTCGCCACATGACCGCCATATCCCGTTTTGAACAAAGGCATACAGACATGAAAAAGATCATTACCTGTGCCCTGCTGGGCGTGCTGGCAGCCAGCGCCGTGTCCACAGCGCATGCCGAAGTGCCGGAGGGGGAACTGAACTCGCTCTACATCCGCCCGGAAGTGAAACTGCCCGCGCCTGCGCTGACGTTCCCCAATTATCCCGTCGTCGATGACTGCACGACGGAATTTGGCGATGAAGTCACCAATGTCTGCGTCACACAGGAAAAGGAACGCGCGCTGGTCCTGCAGCCTGCATGGGACGAGTACCAGGACAGCGACAAGATCGCCTGCCAGGAAGACGTGACGCATGTGCGCCATATCCAGCTGTACAAAAACCTGGCCTACTGCCTGGACAAGCGCCGCTATGATGCATGGCTGAAGAAGCATCCCAACGGAAAATAAAAGTTTTCAAGCGCCGCCTTTTTTCAAAAAGGCGGCGTTCCTTTAAAGCTTGTTGAAAAAGCTTTACCAAAAACTTCTTTCTTTAATTCCGTGCAATATGGCACCGGCCATTATCATGGCTGTGGTCATAATCGACATTCTGGTTGGTCGTGCTGTCCCCATGCACGATACGTGGCATGTGGACGGGATGGGCTGACAGCACCGACAGACCCGCATCCGCCGCCCCGTAATGCAGTCCCGCCGCATCCAGCACGCTCGGCGGCAGGGCCGCAAGCGTCAGCGGAACATGCACGTTATCCCGCGCGGTCTGTGCCGCCTGCGGGTGGGCTGCCTGCCACGCTGCGGATGTCCACAGATAAAACGGTATTTCATATGCGGCGCGCACATCCCCATGCGCGGGGATGCCGCCGGTACATTCCGCAACCCGCACGCCGTGGTCGGATACATAAAACAGGGCGGATTCCCCGCCATGTGCCGCCAGCGTGGCGCGGACATGGGCCAGCATATGGTCGGTATAGGCAATACTATTGTCATAAGCCGTGCCAAGGCTAGCAAAACCGCGTGGATAACGGTCGGCCGCGTTTTCATGGCTACCGAACAGATGCAGCACGATAAAGACCCGCCCATGGGCATCCGTAATCGCATGGTCCACGACCGGCAGCATGCGTTCGTCCAGCACCGGGCTGCTCATGATCCCGTCATGCACGGTGGTATAGGCGATATGGCGGGCCTGTTCCGAATACGCGCCAATCACGCTGTCATATGGCCCCAGACGCGGATGGTTGCTGATCCACCACGTATCGAACCCCGCTGCATTGAAGACCGATACAAGGTCATGCCCCGGTACCGCACCGGGCCGCAGGCGGTCATAGCCGGACAGGATGACCGGCACGGCGCCCACCGTGTAATCAAAAGGGGTAACCATGTCATCAAAGCGGACAAGCCCCGGCACCTGCTCCATTTCCGGTGTGGTGGAAAGGCCGTAGCCATAGCTGTGGTGATGATCGCGCCGCGCGCTTTCCCCGATCACCAGCACGATCACCTGTGGCGTGGTGGGGGGTGGTGGGTCAAAATGGATCGGCTCATGACTGATCCGCCGCGCCATTTCGCTCACGCGCCGGGTTTCACGCCGGGCGGCGATGTAGCCGGTCGCCATGCTCCACGGCCATGCCCGGTCAAAGCGGGAATGGATGGGCACCATCGGGTTTTCGGTCCCGCCGCGCGTGGGGGGCAGATGCCGCCATAACTGCACGGTGGGCACGATGATCCATGCCAGCAGCACCGCCACGCAGGCCATGCGCGTCCGGGCCCGCCAGCCAACCACCACCCTGCGCGGCCGTGACAGGTAAAATCCGGCCAGCACCACCCACACCAGCGTCCATAGCCCCAGATACGGCAGGACAGGCCGCACATACCCGACCACGACAGGGAACGAGCAGTAAAACAGGATCAGCCACAGCGGATAGCCCGGCGGTGTGCCACTTATGCTGATGTAATACAGCGCCGCTGGCAGCAGCACGACCACCGGCAGCAGGCACGCCAGCAGTACCCGCCTGCTGTTGAACAGCAGTGCCACCACCGCCCACAGCACAACCGATCGCACGATCCCCTGCAATGCCGTGCAGGCGGGCAGCAGTGCAAGAACGGCCATGAGGCCAAGCAGCGTATCGGGCCACAGGCGCTGGAAACCGGCCTGCCGGCGGGCCGGATCATGGGGGAAACGGGCGGTCATGCCCGTTTCATGTCACACGCCCCCGCCCGCGGGTAGCCCCATCATGCCGGCGGCCCGCGCAATGATGGCACGTTTGTGAATGAACCCGCGCGCGGCAATGCTTTTTATCCCCTGTCGGCACGCCTAATAATGCGACCGCCGGGAGGCCGCTGCGCGAACGGGCGCCAGAAAGAAAAAGCACATAAAAACAGTAATCATCTAAAGGCAGACAAACGTACCATGGCAAAAATAAAGGTCAAAAATCCTGTTGTCGAAATGGACGGCGACGAGATGACCCGCATTATCTGGCATTTCATCCGCGAACGGCTGATCCTGCCGTATCTGGATATCGACCTGAAATATTACGACCTTGGCATCCGTCACCGTGACGAGACCGATGACCGCGTGACGGTGGAAGCCGCCGAGGCCGTGC
This sequence comes from Komagataeibacter sp. FXV3, assembly GCF_015155755.1. Taxonomy (GTDB): domain Bacteria; phylum Pseudomonadota; class Alphaproteobacteria; order Acetobacterales; family Acetobacteraceae; genus Komagataeibacter. The sequence continues at coordinate 5,483 of NZ_VWPI01000110.1, forward strand.
GCCGGTATGGCGTGGGCGTAAAATGCGCCACCATCACCCCCGATGAGGCACGGGTGGAGGAGTTTGGCCTGAAGAAGATGTGGCGTTCGCCCAACGGCACCATCCGCAACATCCTTGATGGCACGATCTTCCGCGAACCGATCATCTGCTCCAACGTGCCACGCCTTGTCCCGCACTGGACCCAGCCCATCGTGATCGGCCGCCACGCCTATGGCGACATCTACCGCGCCGCCGAAACCCGCATTCCCGGCCCCGGCAAGGTCACACTGCGCTACACCCCCGCCGATGGCGGCCCGGAACAGGTGCTTGACGTGCATGACTTCAAGGGTCCCGGCGTGGCACTTGGCATGCACAACACCCGTGCCTCGATCGAGGGGTTCGCGCGCGCGTCGCTGGCCTACGGGCGGGACCGCAGGCTGCCGGTCTACCTGTCCACCAAGAACACCATCCTCAAGGCCTATGACGGCATGTTCAAGGACGTGTTCCAGGAAGTGTACGAGCGGGAATTCAGGGCCGAGTTCGAAAAGCTGGGCCTGACCTACGAACACCGCCTGATCGATGACATGGTGGCCTGCGCGCTGAAGTGGAAGGGCGGCTATGTCTGGGCGTGCAAGAACTATGACGGCGATGTGGAAAGCGACATCGTGGCACAGGGCTTCGGCAGCCTTGGCCTCATGACTTCGGTGCTGCTCAACCCGACAGGCGACGTGGTGGAAGCCGAAGCCGCCCATGGCACCGTGACCCGCCATTTCCGCGAACACCAGAAGGGACGCCCCACCAGCACCAACCCCATCGCGTCGATTTTCGCATGGACACGGGGTCTGGCCTATCGCGGCAAGTTCGATGACACACCTGACGTAACCCACTTCGCCCATACGCTGGAGCGTGTCTGCATCGAGACCGTGGAGGGCGGCCAGATGACCAAGGACCTTGCCCTGCTGGTCGGCAAGGATACCAGATGGCTTGACACCCAGCCCTTCCTTGACGTGCTGGATGAAAAGCTGCGCGCGGCACTGGCCAAGGCGTAAAAACACGAACGGGACGGCCCACCAGCCGTCCCGTTTTTCATAGACCCGGTTAACAAAAGTTATTGGGTGCCGCCCTTTTTTCAAAAAAGCAGGCGTTCTTTGAAGCTTTTTGAAAAAAGCTTCACCAAAAACTCCTTTAAATTTCAGAATTTTATTCCCCTTCCGCCAGTACGTGGTCAGCCAGCTGGCCTTCCCATCGCGCGGCAACGGCGGCGGCATAGCCATTGCCCAGCACATTGGTTGCCGTGCGCGCCATGTCGAGGAAGTGGTCGATCCCCAGTATCAGCGCCAGCCCGGCTTCCGGCAGGCCGAACTGCGGCATGACGGCCGCCAGCGTGACCAGGGCCGCGCGCGGCACGCCGGCGATGCCCTTGCTGCTGAGCATCATCACCAGCACCATCGCAACCTGCTGGCCCAGCGGCATGTGAATGCCGTAAGCCTGCGCAATGAACAGCGCCCCAAAGGACTGGAACAGCACCGACCCGTCCAGATTGAAGCTGTAACCCAGCGGCAGCACGAAGCCGCTGATGCGGTCGGGCACGCCAAAACGCTCCAGCCGTTCCACCAGCAGCGGATAGACGGATTCACTGCTGGCCGTAGCAAAACCCAGCAGGATGGGCTGCACCAGCATCCGGGCCAGTTCAAACACGCGCCGGCCCAGCACACAGAAGGTCATGGTGGTCAGCAGCACCCACAACACGCCCAGCGTGCCATAGAATTTGCACAGGAACAGGCCGAACGTTCCCAGTATGCCCGCCCCACTATGTGCCACGCTCCCCATGACGGAACCGAACACCGCCACGGGGGCGACATACATGACCATGTCGGTCATGCGCAGCATGATGCGCGCCAGTTCCCCCGTCCATGGCAGGATCAGGCGCTGCGCATCCTTGCCCGCCACCGGCAGCGCCAGCCCGAACAGGATGGAGAACACCACGATCTGCAGGATGTCATTGCGACCCATGGCATCAAAAATACTGGTCGGCACGACATGCAGCACGAATTCGATCGGGTCGAAGTGACCATGCGCAAGCCCCAGATCCCCCACCGATAGCGGGGTGATGAACCCGGCCCCCGGCTGCAGCAGGTTTGCCGCCACCAGCCCCGTCACCAGCGACAGGAAGGACGCGGCAATGAACCACAGCAGGATACGCCCGCCGATCCGCATGACCTGCGTCCCGTCGCCAAGGCTGCCGATACCCGATACCAGGGTGGCAAAGACAAGCGGGGCGATGATCATGCGCACCAGCCGCAGGAACAGCCCCGTAAGCAGGGTGGCAACCCGCGCGGCAGGGTCACTTGCCGCTGGCCCCGCCGCATGCAGGACCAGCCCCACCACAACACCCAGCACAAGGGCCACGACAATGGCGCGCGTGCGGTGGTTTGCATTACTTTTACCGGGATCGGCCAATATCTCAGTATCCTGTTGCGGTGAAAGACACGCGGGGAGTAGCGCGGCGCCCCCCCGTCACGCAAGGCGGCGACCCACCCGGCACCAGCCGTGCATTCCGCCATATGTCCCGGTCATGCGCCATAATTCCCGTCCCGTGATGGCACCCGGACCATGCCGGGACACATAAATGTCATCACCAGCCGGAGCAGGAAAAAAGTCCGATAAAAAAGTTTGGAGATGCAATATATACCTACCCATTCGGGTAGGATGAGATTATACAGACCCCATGCACGATCCCACGCCGCAGGCGTCGTCTCCGGTTCCCACGCAGGGAACACCATGGCTGGAAAGCGGCCTGGAACGACTGTTCTTCCGGGCGCGGTGGTTGTGCGCACCGCTATATCTCGGTCTGACAGCCGGGTTGCTGGTGATACTGGTCAAATTCTTCCAGACCGTGTGGACGCTGGTCAGGCATAGCTACACGCTGGAATTCGATGATGTGTTTGTTGGCATCCTCGACATGATTGACCTGGTACTGCTGGCGAACCTGCTGCTGATCGTGATGTTCGCGGGATATGAAAACTTTGTTTCCAAGCTGGATGTGCGCAGCCACCGGGATTTTCCCGACTGGATCGGTCACGTCACGTTCGGGGACATCAAGATAAAACTCATGGCTTCCATCGTGGCCATGTCCGCCATTCATGTACTGGCGGATTTCATCCGGGTTAACGAAATCTCCAGCCGGACACTGGCATGGAGTGTAGGCATCCACCTGGCCTTTGTCGTATCGGGCCTGATGCTTGCGATGATGGACCGGATGATGGAACCACCCGCCAGCCCGGCAGGGCCGCGGAGAGAATCGGGCACCCACTGACAGGTCGCCTATCGCCGTTACGGCGGCCAGAAACATGACGCCCGGGCGGGCGTTGCAGGCACGAACTGGCGCCTGAGGGAACTTGCACCCGTTGATTTGGGGCAGGAAGAAGGCATTTGCGCCCCATTGAAATCACATTTGCGTGATATTATAGGACTGTTTCCGTCATCTTTATTTGCCATTGGCTTACTAAAACCAAGGGCTGGAGCATGTTTTGACATATAAATTGCATTTGAAATGCTATTTATATGGGTCTGTTTCTGTCGATTACCCCTATGTTAGATAGCCATATGCGCCTGACCCTGCACACCGATTATGCATTACGTACGTTGCTATACATGGGAATCCATGCGGATAGACGCGTGTCGATCCATGAAATTGCCAGCGCGTACGACATCTCCGAAAATCACCTTGTCAAGGTCATTCATCGGCTGTCGCGCCTTGGGCTGATCGATGCACGCCGTGGCCGGGGCGGGGGACTGTTACTGGCCCATGCGCCCCAGGATATCCGGATTGGTGACGTCGTGCGCCAGACCGAGGACGACATGCGCCTTGTCCATTGCGAACCGGGTGCCTCCGAAAATGCCAGTTGCTGCATCCTGTCGGACATGTGCCGCCTGCGCGGGGTACTGTCGGTGGCGCTGGGGGCATTCATGCAGGTGCTGGATTCCACGACACTGGCCGACCTGCTGCCACCGGAAGAACATGGCATGCTGCGCGAGCGCCTGCCCGGTCCCAAGCTGACAGTGCCCCCGACCCGCAAGATCGCCGCGCAGGACAGGCCGACACTCCAGTAAATCATTCCCATACATGGGATAACCGAACCGGACCGTAGTATCGCTTACGCCACCGGTGATCCGGACGTGCCCTGCGCTGCCGCATCCGCACGGGCTTCAAGCAGGGCCTGCCGGGTCAGGCGTTCTTCATTGCGACGCAGGAAAATGGCACTGGCCACCAGTCCGGCAGCCACTGCCAGACCCATCGCAATACTGGCGGTGCCTGACACCTGCGTCACCTTGCGGCCAAGGTAATACGCACCTGCGGCATAGCCCCCGGCCCAGCACAGGCCACCCAGCGCATTGAACACCATGAAGCGCGGCCATGGCATATGGTTGGCCCCCGCCAGCAGGGCAACAAAGACCCGCAGCAGGGCAACAAACCGTCCGAAAAACACGATGCCACTGCCATGATGACGGAACAGGAAACGCCCCAGCAGCAGCCGGTCCGGGGTCAGCTTGATCCGTGCGCCATATTTCTGCAGCAGTGGCAGGCCAACCTTTCGCCCGATCAGATAACCGATGTTATCCCCGATCACGGCCCCCGTCACAGCGGCAAGGGCCACGAACTGGATATCCAGCTTGTGGGTGGCGGCACAGTAGATGGACGCTGAAATGATCAGTGTTTCAGCCGGCAGCGGCAGTCCCATGCTTTCCAGCATGACGATAAAGGTAATTACCCCATATCCGTAATGCTGGAACAGGTATTCAAAATGGTGCAGCAGCGTTCAGTCCTCCATCGCCGGGAAACGGGCATGATCCATGCATTCCGCGTACCGACACGACCGGCCCGCCCGGCACGGGATGCCAGCAGGTGGGGCAAGAGTACATCACCCGAATAAACCCGCCTGAAACCCGGCAGGCACAATGGGTGAAACAGGACGACAGCAAAACCGGCTTTAGCGAATATCTGCCACCCGTTTTTTTTCCTGTCCGGTTCCCCGTGCCTGCCACAGGTCAGCGCCAGGGCATGACCTGCGCACGGCCATGGTGGAACCGGGCCTATCCCGTGATATGGCAACCAACACCCGGGCCGATGGAAACCCGTGGCCCTAGCGCCTGATCCACTCCCGGCGTTCGGGGGCACGCCTTTCCCATCCGCGCCGTTCCAGTTCGGGTGTGCTGGCAGGCTGGGCCGGGTACCCCACACATAGATAGGCGACAAGTTCCAGCACGGGGTCCATATCCAGCACGGCCATGACCCGTTCGGGATCGATGATGGAAACCCAGCCC
>NZ_VWPI01000111.1 GCF_015155755.1 Komagataeibacter sp. FXV3
ACGTATGGATGGCCATGACCGTGGACCATGTGGTGGTCTGTGGCATTGTCCCACGGCCCAGACCCCGCCCCTGAACAGGTTCAGGATGGGACAGGACCGCCACATGATGTGGCGCATCATCCAGTCCCGCCAGTTTCAGCCGTGCATAATGCCGTGCATCCGGCCCCACGCGATCCGACAGGGCGCTGGCATTGCAGCGGGCAAAATCCGCCCTCACCGCCGCGCGACGCCGGGGATCATCCACACGCACGAAACGCCATGGTTCACTCAATCCCACCGACGGGGCAAGGCAGGCGGTACGCAGCAGACCGTCCAGCACGGGTTCGGGCAACGGGTCACGGCGGAAATGGCGCACATCACGCCGCCAGCGGAACAGGTCTTGCAACCGCTCCCTGAAGACAGGAGAAAATTCGGGCATGGAAGTCATGCCCCCTCTTTCGTTCATTGCAGCCGGTCTGTCACGTCCTGGATGTTGTCGGGATCTGCGGACGTGGGTTGCGTCACGCCCCCTTCCTCCGGTGCTAGGGGGGCAGCATAGGCCGGGTCTTCCTCGAACCTGGAAGCCACTTCGCGGATTTCATCAAAACTGGCCTTGTACCAGTCCACCTGCGTATGGGTATGGCTGTTCACGACAAAGCTCAGGAACGCGGGGGAAGCACTTTCCTCAATTCCATATAACGCCTCGTCCTCACCCCCGCCCCCTTTCGTATGGAATACGAAGTGGCAGTTCGTCGCATCCGTATAGCGCAGGAAGGTATGGTAAATGATGGTCGGGACGATTTCATGCATGGCCTGCCCGATATAATAGGCTGGGCGCCTGCTGATGATCGCGGGCGTGACGTTGTCCAGAATCCCTTCATTTTCCAGCGCGCTGGCGCTGTCCACGAAACGGGACTGGTTGATCGTGACCGTCACCCCGCACCGGCGCACGTGATAGGCGCTGGCGACCGTAATGCCGAATTTCTCGTAATCAGGCAGCTTGTTGAACGCGGTCGTAGCTGCATGGGCTGTTCCCACCTGTACCAGCATGGCAACCACCAGCCATGCCGTACGTCGTGGCATATGATGTTTACCCATGTCCTTCCGCTCTCCCCATATGGCCGCCTGTCAGGTGTACTCTACGCTCCTGTTATGTGTCATCCAATGAATATGGCGGCACACCGGAATGCGCCGCCATATAATCATGATGCAGGACCTGCCCGGTCGCAGGCCACGGCAGTCAGGTCCGGTCCCAGCAGCCCCGCAGCGCCAGCAGGGAGGGCGATCCCTCCATCCCGGCATGGCAGCCCGACGGCACGGCGATACTGGGCAGTGTCGCCAGCAGCATCATCCCCTGTTTGCGGTAGGCTGTACCGACCCAGCTTACAACGCGCTGGCGCAGCGTACGGATCTGGAGGGGATTGGAAGAAGGGGAAAATCCCACGGCGGGGACAGGAGAAAAACTACGCATCAAGGCGTTTCCCGTGAGCCTAGCGGGCGAGACTGCCGCATGCTGCTCCTGCGCGCACGCTACGACGCAACCGGGGTGTTGGAAATACGATATTTTCGCAGATTTCCCGGGGGATCCATGCTTTTTTCGCAAGGCTTATTCCGGCAGGTGTTGCATGGAAAAGACACCTGCCGGAAAGGCTGTGAAATCAGATACAGCCAACCTGCCACGATGCCCGCCATTCCTGTCCGGGCTGCAGGTGAAACACACCCGGGCGCGTGGAAAAATCGCCCTTGAACCCGACCGGGCTGGCCATGCCATGCCACGGTTCGATGCATACGAAATCAGCGCCGGGCTTCATCCATATGCCCAACTGGGGAAAGCCTTCCCATGTCAGGCGCAGACCCGGACCATCGGGGGTGCGATAGGTCAGTCCCGTGCTGGCGGGATGGTCGAAAATCAGCGCATCAGCCGCAAACAGGGATTCGTCGAGGTGCAGTATCCGCCCGACAACCGGGGTGGAAAAGGATTCAGGCAGCAGCAGGCCATCCTTCAGCCGCCGTATGCCCTCGGGCTCCGGCTGGTCGAATTCGATGATGTGCCGATCCTTGGGCACATCGGCAGCCAGCGGCCATACAAAGGCGGGATGCGCGCCCAGCGATGCAGGCAGGATACGACTCGCATCGGGGTTGGTCACACAGTACCCAACCCGCAGCCTGCCCTGTTCAATACGGTATTCAATGACAAGGCTGAAAGCGAAGGGATAGAGCGCGCGCGTGGCGTCCGTATCCGACAGTTCAAGGCGGCAGCCCGTCTCGTCACGTTCCAGCCAGCGGAATGTGCAGTCGCGGGCAAAACCGTGCTGGGTCATGCGGTACGCCTGCCCATCCACCCATGCCGCATCATCCACCAGTCGTCCCACAATGGGAAACAGCACCGGTGAATGCCGACGCCACGGGTCACCGCCCCCCCATAACAGGTCACGCCCGCCCGCGCGCAGGGCACACAGTTCAGCACCCTGTGCCCGCACGCTGGCCGCAAGGCGGCCGTCGCCAAATGTATGGGTATCTTCTGTCATGCTGGTGGCTCCATCCGTTTTCATGATGGTGCCTACCATGCACGATCAGGGGGTGACCTGCCTATTCATGTGAAGCAGGGGTGATGGCCGGGGTCGCGGCGGCGGATGCGGTCTTTGCATCCGGCGTCAGGCTTATGGTCAGGCGTTCGACCGAAAACGCCAGCCGTGCGCCACTGCTGCGCGACGTGAACTTGATATAGATCCCGTTGTTATTTTCCATGACGGCACCGCCCTTCCCCGCGCCAACCGTCGCCTCGCCCTGGACGGACCAGTAGGTCCCTTCGATATCCTGAATGCGGTACAGGTTATAGACGGTGCCAATGGCATGGGTCTTGGAAAAGCCGATGGCTGCGCCCGAGCCACCGCGGATGCGGAAAGGATAGTCGTGTCCTTCAAACGTCAGGACGCCCTTGCCCCATGACATCCCCGCCCCCAGATCGGCAGCTGACAGGGTAAAGGCGACCGTTGCCGTATGTTCACCCAGCGCATCCGCCGCATGGGCACAGGTGAAAGGGGCCATACCGGAAAGGGACACAGCAGCCGCTACGGCGGCCAGAGATGCTAGGCGCAAAAGCGAACTCCATGACTTCTGGCGGGCAAGGTCGCCCCGCGTCCTTACGTGACAGACATGATTTGCATGTCATCCTTTGCACTGTGCCGCACAAATAGCAGCCATGCAAACTATATCATGGACATGATCCCAACAGGTTGCGGTTTATTTTTTCCCGCCGGGGTGAACCGGTGCAAGCTGGGCGCGGGCCTCGCCATTGGGCTGGGCGGCCGTGTGCAGATTGACATAGACCTGACCGTTCTGAAGGGCCTGCGCCTGTTCGGCCGACAGCAGGACGGACCCGTGCTGCCCGGATTTATAGGGGCTGGGAATGGGTACCAGCACGCCTGCCTCTTCCCCCGCCGGGGCGGGACCATGGAAATGGGCGGCCACTACCGGCCCGCTCAGCCCGGTCCAGGTCAGGGTATATTTCACAAGATTCGTGCGCGTATTCAGCGTGGCCTGCACGGTGCCATCGGGCTGGCTGGTCGTGCCGTGTTCCGGGGCAAAATGACCTTCCAGCCGCACGG
>NZ_VWPI01000112.1 GCF_015155755.1 Komagataeibacter sp. FXV3
ATTTCGACCTCCACCACAGGCTGGGCCTGCGGAATTTTCTTGTTACTGAAGTAATTGGGAAACGCCACGAACGCCCGATTGGGTGCATGATCCGCCACAGCGGCGCAACAAAAATCACAACCGGGCAGGCCTCCCGGCACCCGATCCCGTGACGGCCCGCTTCATACCCGCCCACGCGGCCAGAAAACTGGCGTGACCGGCATTACCATGGATGGGAATCGGAAATGAAACGCCCGGCATCGGTAATCATGCCAAAGGCATAATAACACGCTGCAACCCCCAGCAGCATCAGCAGGCAGGACATAATGATACGCATCCACGCCATGTGCCATTGCAGCAACCATGCTGCAAGGACATTACGCGCGTTTATTCCACGCCCGTGCCCCCGGCGGCGGCATAGACCTGACCGGTGATATAACTGGCTTCGGATGAGGCCAGCAGGACATAGACGGGTGCCAGTTCCACAGGCTGGCCCGCACGGCCCATCGGGGTCTCGCCGCCAAAATTATGGATGTTTTCTTCCGTCTGGCCGCCACTGACCTGCAGCGCGGTCCAGAACGGGCCGGGGGCCACCGCATTGACGCGGATGCCACGGTGGACCATCTGCTTGGCCAGTGACTTGACGAAGGCGACAATCGCCCCCTTTGTCGCGGAATAATCCAGCAGGATTTCAGACGGGCTGAACGCATTGACCGACGCCGTGGCGATGATCGCGCCCCCGCGCGGCATAAGCGGGATGGCCGCCTTGCTCAGGTAAAACAGCGCGTAGATATTGGTGCGGAAGGTTTCATCAAACTGTTCGTCGCTGATATCAAGGATACTGTCCTGATGGCGCTGGCGACCTGCATTGCTGACCAGAATATCCAGCCCACCCAGCTCCTGATGCGCGCGCTGCACCAGGGTGTCACAGTATTTGCGGTCCCGCAGATCACCGGGCAGGGCCACGGCCTTGCGCCCGGCTTCGCGGATCAGGGCGATGACCTCCCGCGCGTCGGGTTCTTCCTGCGGCAGGTAGGCGATCGCCACATCCGCTCCCTCACGCGCATAGGCGATGGCGGCCGCCCGCCCGATGCCGGAATCGCCCCCCGTAATCAATGCCTTGCGCCCGGCCAGCCTGCCGGAACCACGATAGCTGGTTTCCCCATGGTCGGGCCGTGGCGTCATCTTGCCCGCAAGACCGGGCCAGGGCTGCGACTGCTGGGGAAAGGGCGGACGGGGATAGGCATTTTCGGGGTCCACCAGCGCAGGCGTGGGGGCCGCCATTTCCGTGGCAGCATTGGACCGGCCGGCACTGGCAGCCGAGACAAGCCCGGCTGCTGCAACACCCGTCAGGACCTGGCGGCGGGATGAGGCGTGGCTGTTATCATCTGGCATGGTGGTCTGCTCCCTGTCATGGGCGGCTCCATGGGACCGCATTCAGGAATCTGAACAGGTCGGCCACGCCACGGTTGCATGAAAACAGGCGCGCAGAACCGCCCGCAGGTCAGGGCAGGGCTGCGATGCCGGTGATTTCAACCTTCCAGCGCGGATCGGCCAGACGGGCTTCCACTGTGGCCCGGGCGGGTTTGGCGTCACGGTCCAGCCACGCATCCCATGCGCGGTTCATCGCGGCCATGTCGTTCATGTCGCTGAGGAAAATCTGTACCGACAGCAGGCGCGCGCTACTGGTTCCCGCTTCCGCCAGCAGGGCGTCGATCTGGCGCAGGATGTCAGCCGTCTGGCCTTCGGCATCAAGGGTGGGGTCATCAGCCACCTGCCCGGCCAGATAGACGGTATGCCCATGCACGACGGCACCGGTCAGGCGTTCCTCAGGTTGCAGGCGTTTGATGGTCATGGGTGGCTCCTTCAGGCTGGTACGGGTTCATGCCCGGCCCGGTCGGTCGCGAATCGGGCAGGACATGGAAACGGTGGGTAATATCGAAAAACCGGGCATGCGCCACAAGTTCACGCACCAGTATTTCCAGATAGGCGACACTCCACCCCAGATCGAGGCGACGCGACAGGTTCCCCTCCGTCGCCACACGCGCCCGCACGCAGGCCAGCGCGTTTCCCGCCATCTGGGCCAGACCGGCTGGCGGCTGGCCCCGCCATGCGGCAAAGCCTGCAATCGTGTGTTCCACCGCCTGCCGGGCATCGGGCGGCAGGCTGCCACGGTCCAGCATGCGCCGTAGCCGGATCAGGTTCAGCCCCACGGTCATGGCCGCCAGCACCCCGTCCAGATAGGCATTGGTCTGGACATCGGACATGGAGACGGAATGGCGGACCAGACGTGCAAAACGTGCGGTCAGCACATTCACCCATGCACCGGTATCGGGAATGGCGGGCGCCCGTGCGATACGACGCAGGTCACCCACCATCTGGCGGCGCATGCGCCAGCGTTCCGTGTCCTGATCAAAGGGCAGTACCAGCCGGAACACCAGCACGCTGCACCATATTCCCAGCACGACCGCGCTGTTGGTATTGAAAAAGGTCAGTTCATCCAGCCGTGACTGGTTGCCCGGATAGACCATGAAGGGCAAGAAATTGTTATAGGGTGCGGCGGTGCCCACCGTACGGGCGTCACGCAGCGCAAGCCCCCCCACCATCATGGGCACGAACAGCGACGCGACCAGCGTTTCCCACACCGCCTGCCGGGGCAGCACGACAAAGGTCAGGAAGGCCGCCACCACCAACGCCCAGACTGCGCCGCGCAGGAAGCCCAGACTGTCCTGCACCGGGTTTTCATTGGCGGCAAAGCGGCTGCATGTCACCACGACGAACATGGCAAACGTCGGCCCGTCGGGCCAGCCCGTTACTTCCCACACCAGCCCCCCCAC
>NZ_VWPI01000113.1 GCF_015155755.1 Komagataeibacter sp. FXV3
TCCCACACCAGCCCCCCCACAAGGACCGCCCCCGCCGAACGCACGCCGTTATGCCAGGCATCCGTCCGGTCGCGCCATGGCGGGGTGGAAAAGTGGAAATGGTCATGGACCGGAGCCACCTGCGTCGCCGCCAGATGTGCCAGCGCTGCATCCAGCCGCACCAGCAGCACCCCGAGCGAGGCATTGAGGATATACCCGTCCAGATGGACCTGCGACCCGGCCGCATCCATGGTCACCGGGCCACTGACCGCGATGATGTCATTGACCAGTTGCTGCCGGCATTCCGCCCCCAGCATGCGGATGCGCACGCGCAGGTCCGGTACGGCGGCGACGGGATCGGGGCCGTCCATCAGCCCCTGCATGTCAGCAAACAGCGCCTTTGCCATGGCCAGCGGCGTAACGAAGGCCGGGGGCACGCCGCCTGCCTCACGTATGCGCGCCGCCAGTCCCAGCCCGCGCGACATCACCACGGCCACGGCGGCCAATGCCGCGCGCGCATGATCACCGGCATGGGTGCGGTGCTGCATTTCCACTTCACTGAACTCGATCTGGTCCGAAATGGAAAAGACGGACCCAAGCAGCGTGCGTGACCGCAGGAACCCGGAATCGTGCCCCGCCATCATGCCCGTCAGGGCCTGCGCCGCCTGCCCCACCGCTGCCGCGACACGGCGGGTGATTTCCCGGTGTGCGACATCGGCCAGATTGGGCGCGAATACCGACGCCAATCCGCTTTCACATAGAATGCCAAGGAAAATATAGGTTGAACGCGACATGGCGATCGCGAACACATCACGCGGGTCATCCGCCGCGTTCAGGGCGATCAGGCCGCTGGTAAACGCCATGAGCACCAGCGCATAGGAATGGAAATTGCGCAGGAAGGTCGCAAGCCCGCAACATATCCCAACCCAGACTGCCAGCACCGGGAAAAACAGCCACGATGACTGCGGCAGGGCCGCGATCAGCGCCACACCCACCACAGCACCACACACCGTACCCAGCAGCCGCCACCGGGCCTTGGACATACTCTGCCCACGCGAATTCTGGGCCACGATCCATGTGGTCATGGCCGCCCATTGCGGGTCGTCCATTTCCATCCACAGGGCAAGGACCAGTGCCAGAAGGGCCGCGACGGTGGTCCGTAACGCAAAGCCGAAATCCGCCATACGCGGGGCATACAGCCACCGGAAACGGCGCAGAAAGCCACCCATGACGTCAGCCACGCAGGCAGCACGCCATCAGTCTGTCGCCGTTGGGACGGTTTGCATCACGCGCTCGTGTCATTCATTCCGAATGACAAGAATGCCGCAATAAATCCATGCGTTATAACATAAATAGTTTTTCATGATGCTGCCCGGCCCTGTGGGCCCGGGACCGACCTGCCATACCCTGACAGGTTCACCCACGGAACATCCTGATTAAAAAAGTTTTTGGTGAAGCTTTTTGCAAAAAGCTTCAGGAAACGCCGCCTTTTTGAAAAAAGGCGGCGCCCAAAAACTTTTATGGTTTTTTATGTGGCTTTCAGCGATTGCGGTACATTTCATATAACGCCACGGCAGCAGCGTTGGAGACGTTCAGGCTTTCCATGTCGCTGCTCATGGCAAGGCCCGCGATCTCGTCACAATGTTCCCGCGTCAGGCGGCGCAGGCCCGCGCCTTCCGCCCCCAGCACCAGCGCCACGCGGCGTTGACTGAACGACGCGCCATCCAGTATGCCGCCACCCGCATCCAGTCCCACCACCCACAGGCCACGGGTCTTGAGCGCATCAAGCACACGCGACAGGTTGACCACCCGGATCAGCGGCACGATTTCCAGCGCGCCGGATGCCGCCCGCGCCAGTGTTCCCGTCTCATCGGGGGCATTACGGTCCTGCATGACAACCGCCACCGCACCAAATGCCGCGGCCGAGCGCAGGATGGCCCCGACATTGCGCGGATCCGTCACCTGATCCAGCACCAGCACGGGACCGGGTCGTTCCAGCACAGTATCCAGATCGGGCGGCGTCAGCACATCCACCAGTAACGCCATGCCCTGATGCACCGCATCAGGACCGCACAGCGTATCGAGGCGGGCCCGTTCGGTGCGTACGGGCTGAATGGGGAAACCGCCCTCCAGCCTGGCGGCAAGGGCTTCCTGCGCTTCGGCCGTGACCAGAAGCTGCCGCAGCTTGCGCGCCGGATTTTCCAGTGCGGCCTGTACCGCGTGCTGTCCATACAGCCAGCATGTGCCACGCGGGGCCGAAGCGGCACCCCGCCCCCCCCGACCACCCCGGTCGGAGGCAGGACGGGCGGACTGGGCGGAAGGTACGGCTGACGCGCCGCGACGACGGGGAGTGCGCATGTTCATGACCGTTCTTTAAGCCCAACCATGGCCTGCGTCATGCCCCCAAACGGGGAATGGATGAAGTTTTTCACGCTACCTATTGACACCCCCCGCCAATCCCCGTAATTACCGCGCCAATCCGGAGGGATGCCCGAGTGGCTAAAGGGGGCGGACTGTAAATCCGCTGGTGTACGCCTACGTTGGTTCGAATCCAACTCCCTCCACCAACTGCCTTTCCCATACAATCACATATGATATCAGAACGCTGGTTTTCCGGCGTTTTCTGTGTTTCCTCGCTCCCTGTCATTCCTTATGCGACCACCATTAAAGAAGTTTTTGGTGAAGCTTTTTGCAAAAAGCTTCAGAAAACGTCGCCCTTTTGAAAAAAGCAGATTCCCCGGCTTGTTTTGAAACGGTCTCCCTATACGCCAACCGTAATACACCAGACCGTACTGGCAAATCGCAGTTACGAAATCCGCAGGACCCGGCTCACCAACTGACCGGCACGGCGGATGATTCATGCCTGCATACCCGCAGTACTACCCATCCGATGGGCCAGGACACACGACGCCCGGCCAGAATGAAGCCGCCCCATTCATTACTATACAAGAACAATACCCCTTTCCGTCTCAAGATCATGTGAGGGCACGCACCCATGATCGTCGCCACGGAACCGCATCCGGTCCTCAGGCGCTATGTCCTGTAATAACGATGACAGACCGGAAAGAGGGAAGATGCACGGATCAATACCTGTCCTGGCCGCCTGCCTGGCACTTGCACCCATTTTCACCCCGTCCGCCCATGCGCAGACGGTCGCATCCGGGCACCGCGACATCCTGCTGCAGTCCACGAAGTCATGGAATGGCGTGGCGTATGAAAAATACCCCACCACCCAGCCGGAACTGATGATGATCCGCCTGACCATTCCCGCCCATACCGCCCTGCCATGGCACACCCACCCCGTGCCCAATGCCGGTTATGTGCTGCAGGGGCAACTGACGATCCATGACCGGGACAGCGGGAAGACGGAAACTTTCCATCAGGGCGAAGCGTTCGCTGAATCCGTGAATGACATCCATCGTGGGGAAAGCGGCGATACACAGACCGTCGTGCTGCTGACCTATGCCCTGACACCGGGCACGCAGCCCTCCATCCCGGCCAAGGGAGAAAAACCGGAATACTGACAGTCCTGCTGATGCCACGCTGTCCCCGCGGGGCCGATCATGACAGTCAATACGCCCCTTTTCCATGTAATGAGGTAGGGGCGGCAGACCATAAAACTGCCGCAATATAGTCAATAATAAAATAACATTTCATTTCCTCTGCCCAACGGTACTGCATGTCCCCCGACAGCCCTTTCCTGTCCGGGGCATGGTGTTCCTTTTATATTGTGAAAGACGCGATCATGCCGGACATCACACAGATTTCCTCCCCCCTGCTGGAAAAGCTGCCCATGGCCGTGATGATGGCGGATGTATCGGGCCGCATCGTGTACGGTAACCCGCGCGCCTGTGCCCTGACCGGCTATGGTGCCACGGACCTGGCCGAAACGCGTCTGGGTCGCCTCTTTCCCGACAGGGCTGTCGATGTCACGGCCACGCTGGCCATCCCCACAACACCGGACCGGGCCACGACACAGGACGGTTGCACCACCCTGCGCCGCAAGGATGGTCTGGGCATGCCCGTACGCCTGTACCGTGAAAGCATAAGCTGGGATGGCAACCTGTACGAACTGGTGGCCCTCCTTGACCGCACGGAAGAAGAACAGACGCGTGAGGATGCTGAAATCAGCGCCCTGATCGTGCAGGCAACGGACCGGGGCATTCTGGTGCTGGACCCGCAATACCGCATTACCCACGCCAACCGTGCCATGACCGACCTGCTGGGGGTGGAACCCGCCGCCCTGCACGATGCCCCGTTCGGCACGCTGCTTTCGGGCGGCGAAAGCGATATCGCGACCCTGCGGCAGTTCCGGCGGAATCTGGCGCGGCGCACGGGATTTGAACAGGATATCCATACCCGTGGAAAACAGGGCAAGGACCTGTGGCTGCGCTGTGCGGTGACCCCGCATTACGGGGCTGATGGGCAGCTTGCGGATATCATCGTCATCCTGCACGACATTACCCATGACCGGCAGTTGCGCGAACTGCAGCGCGACGTGGTGGAAGCGCTGACGGACCAGTTTTCGCTGCGCGAAATGCTGGACTTCATGTGCCGCCGTATCGAACTGATCGCGCCGGACTGCATGGCGGTGGTCATGCTGGGCACGGGCGGTGTCCTGCGCACGGGCGGGCACGGCGCACTGCCCATGCCGGTATTGCAGGCTTTTGACGGGCTGGAAGCCAGTACCGCCGGCGGGGCCTGCGGCACCGCGATCGTCACGGCACAGGATGTGGTCGTGCCCGACTTCACGACCGAGACCCGCTGGCCCGCCCTGCGTGATGTGGCAGGCCAGCACGGGATCGTTGCGGAATGGGCCGTGCCCATCATCCTGCGCAATGGGGATGTGGCGGGCAGCTTCTCGCTGTATTTCCGCGCACCCGGACAGCCGGGGGCATGGCACCGGCGCATTGTCGGTGCCTGCGTGCATCTGGCCATGCTGGCCATTGAACAGCAGCGCAGCCGGGATTCGATCATCCGCCTGTCCTATACCGACCGCCTGACCAGCCTGCCCAACCGCATGTGGCTCAACCGCCGCATGCAGGAACTGGCCACCCGGCCACCGGCGGCACCACTCAGCATCATGGTCATCGACCTTGATCGCTTTCGCAAGATCGTGCAGGCGCTGGGACAGGGCCGTGCCGACCAGCTTCTGCTGGAACTGGCCACCCGCCTGCGCCACGGGATGGTGGGACGCGACGTGCTGGTGCGCACCGAAGGCGATGAATTCGTCGTCCTGACGGAAGAAAACGCGCCCGATGTCACCCTTCTGGCCGAACGGATCATCCATAACCTTGAGGAGCCGTTTACCGTTGACGGCATTCCCGTCAGCATCTCCGGCAGCATCGGCATAAGCACCCACCACGGTGAGGGGCAGGATGTGGAAGAATCCCTGCGCCAGGCGTACACTGCCCTGGCGCAGGCTAAGAAGGCGGGACGATGCTGTTACCGCTTTTTCCACCCGTCCATGAACCGGCAGGCGGATGACCATGTCATCCTGGCTTCCGCGCTGCGTGAAGCCATCGCCGACAACCGCCTGACACTGGTGTACCAGCCACAGGTCAACCTGCGCACGGGCGAACTGCATGGCGTGGAAGCCCTGTCGCGCTGGGATGACCCTGTTCTGGGCATGGTGTCACCGGGGCGGTTCATTCCCGTGGCGGAGGAAACGGGACAGATCCGCGCCCTGGGCGTATGGTCGCTGCGGGTCGCGTGCGAACAGATGGCTGAATGGATCGCACACGACATTCCCGTGCCGACCGTATCGGTCAACCTGTCCGCCATCCAGTTTCAGGACCCCGATCTGGTATCGCAGCTGGCGACCATCCTGCACCAGACCGGCGTGCCACCGGAACGGCTGATCGTTGAACTGACCGAAACCGCCATGATCGAGAATTTCGACCAGACGGTGACAACCGCGACCGCCATCCGCAACCTTGGCATCGGGCTGTCGATGGATGATTTCGGTACCGGCTATTCCAGCCTGTCCAACCTGGCCAGCCTGCCCATAAGCGAGGTCAAGATCGACCGCAGCTTCATGAACGGCTTTGGCAGCACCGGCAATGTGCGTCAGGTTGTGACCGCCATCATCCGCATCGGGCACACGCTGGGCATGACCGTCATTGCCGAAGGCGTGGAAGAAGCCGTGCAATGCGACCAGCTGCGCGATATCGATTGTGACGTCATACAGGGTTATTACTTTGGCCGGCCGATGAATACCGCATCCCTTGATGCATGGATCAGGGAACGCAGGACCGAAGCCGTCCCGGTCGCCTAACGCACTCTACAGCAGGATGGGCGGCACGATGCCGCAAGGCCTGATGACCGTTCCCATCCTCCCGGCCGTCCCACGCTGGTCCGTGCACTGCATGCCCACCCACAGACCGGCATGGAAAAAGACGGCCCGATCCATTAACAGTCCTGCGGACCCCATACATGGGGGCGTGCAATCCGTGGGGCGGTGAGACATTGAATTACAGACACAGCTATCACGCCGGCAATTTTGCCGATGTCATGAAACATGTCGTGCTGGTGGCGCTGATTGATGCGCTGCGCCGCAAGCCTGCGCCTTTCTCCGTTCTCGACACCCATGCCGGTATCGGCCTGTATGATCTGTCGGGCCGCGAAGCCCAGTCAACCGGGGAATGGCGCGAAGGGATCGGCCGCCTGCTGGACGCACCACCTGATCCCGCCGCACCGGCCTGCGTGGGCGAATGGCTGGAGATCGTGCGCGCCACGATCGCAACACATGAAGGGCGGCTGTTCTATCCCGGCTCCCCCGCCATTGTGGCAGAGCTGCTGCGGCCGGGCGACACGCTGACATGCTGCGAACTGCACCCCGAGGACCAGCGCAGCCTGCGCCGCGTGTTCCGGCATGATCCCGCCGTCTCCATCCATGGCCGCAACGGGTATGAAGCCATTACCGGCCTGCTGCCGCCAAAACAGGCGAAGCGCGGGCTGGTGCTCATGGATCCGCCTTTTGAGCAGAAAGATGAATTCCATGCCCTGGCGAAAGCCATCATCACGGCCCGCCAGCGTTTTGCCACGGGCATCATCGCCGCGTGGTATCCCATCAAGCACCGGGCGCCCACGCATGCCTTCCACAATGCGCTGAAGGATGCGGGACAGCGCAACCTGCTGGCCCTTGAACTGACCCTGCGGCCGCCGCTGGACCCGACACGGCTGAATGGCAGCGGCCTGCTGATCGCCAATCCGCCATTCCAGTTTGAACAGACCGCCCGCGCCATCCTGACCACGCTGTGCCGGCATCTGGGTGATGGTGAAACACAGGCAGCCATTGAATGGATCGTTCCGGAATGAGCTGTCGATGAAATAACAAAAGTTTTTGGGCGTCGCCTTTTTCAAAAGGCGGCGTTCCTTGAAGCTTTTTGAAAAAAGCTTCACCAAAAACTTCTTTATGATGAGCCATGACCTTCAGGACCGGGCGCCTGTATGATTGCGGGGCGGAGTGGTAAAATGCACCTTGCGTGCCCATTTTCACTGCCCGAGGTCTCCTCCATGCCTACACCCCATATTGCCGTCATTGGCAGCACCAATATCGATTTTGTCGTGCATGTCGCCCGTTTTGCGCGACCGGGTGAAACGCTGCATGTCCATTCCTCCACCACCGGGCTGGGCGGCAAGGGGGCCAATCAGGCGATCGCGGTGGCGAAGCTGGGGCAGGACGTGACGCTGGCGGGCTGGACGGGCAAGGACATGCTGGCGGATATGGCGCGCACCACGCTGGAACAGGCAGGTGTCGATACACGCTGGCTTATGGAAGACCCGGCGGCGGACACCGGCCGGGCCTTCATCACCATCGACCACGCAGGCGAAAACCAGATCCTTGTCGATGGCGGGGCGAACATGCGCCACGGGGCAGAGGCCACGTCCCTTCTCGCCCCTGTTCTGGATCACGCAACACTGGTGATGATGCAGATGGAAATGCCCCCTGCACTGGTGCTGGTAATTGCCCGACAGGCCCGCGCACGCGCCATTCCGGTCATGCTGGACCCCGCACCGGTTCCCGTGGATGGCCTGCCGGAAGATCTGTACGCGCTGACGGATATCCTGACCCCCAATGAACGCGAGACCCGTGACCTGACGGGTATCGAACCCACTGATGAAGCAACTGCCCTGCAGGCGGCCCGCATCCTGCACGCACGCGGCACACGCACGGTCATCATCAAGCTGGGGCATCGCGGCGTGGCGTATTCCGCACCGGATGGGCAGGGGTTCGTCCCACCCTTCCGTGTCCGGGCGGTTGATACGGTGGCGGCGGGGGACTGTTTCAATGCAGGACTGGCCTGCGCGCTGGCGCGTGGGGCGGCAATTGGGGAAGCCGTGCGCTTCGCCGCTGCCTGCGGCGCATTGGCCACCACCCGCCCCGGTGCTGCACAGGCCGCACCGGATATGGGGGAAGTCGCAGCCCTGCTGGACCAGCACCCCCCGGCCGACCTTGTCTAATGGACTGTAAACGCTATAGTCCGGGTTACAAGTCAGCGGTCCCGTGCAAACGGGTGAAAAAGGGAATGTCGTAAACCCCGGCGGGATGCCACATCCGGGGGTAAAGTCGGCAGCTGTACCCGCAACTGTAAACGGAGAGTGCTTCATCTGGCGCCGTCACACGGCACCCACTGGCCCCGGCCGGGAAGGGAGATGGAATGCAGTGACCCGTAAGCCAGGAGACCTGCCGTTGTCCTTAACAATATCGCCGGGCGGGCTGACCGGAGATGGACACGAGACATGTACAAGACCAGCTGACATCCCGTCCCCCCACGCCAGCAGCAACCCGTTACAACGGGCTGCTTTTTCCGGACCCTCATGGCCGGACCCATCCTGACGGGATGTTTTTCATGAAAATCCTTTTCACCCCTGCAGCACGCCATGGCTGCACGCGTACCCTTCTCCTCTCCTGCAGCCTGATCGGCATCACAGGCGCCAGCATTCATGCGCAGGCCCAGACACAGATCGCGCAGGATCGCGCCCGCCTGGGCAATTCCACCCCGTTGATCCAGCAGATCGACCCGGCCACGGTGCGGGATTCCGAACGCGCGCAGGCCGATACGGAAGAACAGGCCGCGGTCGCCGCGGGCGGCGAGGACAGGC
>NZ_VWPI01000114.1 GCF_015155755.1 Komagataeibacter sp. FXV3
AGGCGCAGGTCACGCCGTGGCTGGTGATGCAGCCCGATTTCCAGTACGTCTGGCACCCCGCGGGCGGCGGCGCCGACCCGTCCTTCCCCTACCGCCGCACCGGCGATGAGGCGATCTTCGGCCTGCACAGCAATATTACATTCTGATGGGCGGGCATATTCCGGCCGATGCGGATACGCCATGCCACGGGCCGGGCACGACGCCGGTCCTGCTGGTGGTGGTACTGCTGCTATTCGCATGCGCGGCCCATAATCCGCGCGTTCCCGCCACAGGAAGGACAAGAGGAGACAAAAGCACAGGGCGGAATTGAAAATTTACATTGTTGTGAGGAACGGGCCCCTTCTATACGCCTGAATACATAGGCACATGGCCGGATCCCGTGCCGCATTGCAAAAGGAAAAAACCGTTGCGCCGTCTTGTTGCTTTATGTCTTCCGCTTGGTATGGCCGCCTGCGCGCAGCACGCCCCCCGTCCCATGGTAAATTACTGCCAGCAGCCTGCTGTTGAATCTGCAGTGGTCGCCATTGCCAACCAGGGCGCGCCCAATGCATCCCCGGCCGTCGGTTTCGAAGGCGGGACGATCAAGAGCGCGATCTATAACGACCATATACAGGTCATGGCCTGCCACGGCAGTCTGGTGCGCAAGGATGGCACGCGGCAGGATGGCATTGCCGTTGCCCGCCTGCCACACATGCGCACGGGATGGAAGGAAATCTGGGGCACCAGTGCGGCCAGCCACCAGTGGATATCGGATGCGGACATAGAAAAAAACAAGCAGAACCGGTACGCGGACTATTACGAACACACGCCACAGGCATGCAAACCTTATGCGCATGACCTGTTCTACGGCACGCAGAAATCGGACAAGGACACCGAACACCTGCGCGAGACACTGTATGACTGCCTGGCGGACCATGACGTCAAGCCACTGCGTCCCGTATCAGGCGTGGACCATACCTACAGCCCGTTCGGCATGAACTTCTACATCCCGTATTATACCAACCTGAACGCGGACGATAACGGTCCCTTCCTGTACTGATCGCAAAGCGGAACCCAGCCTGCATGGCCCTCCTGCCGATTGTCCGCTTTCCCCATCCCTGTCTGGAACAGGTGGCGGAAGCTGTTGATGCGACTGCGCCCGCAACCGCGCAACTGGCGCGCGACCTGCTGAAGACCATGCATGCGGCCCCGGGGATCGGGATCACCGCGTGTCATGTGGGCATTGCAAAACGGCTGGTGGTGATTGACCTGCCTGATGGGGATGGGCCGCATGTCTATGCCAATCCCGAAATCATCTGGCAGTCGGCGGAAACATCCACACAGGAAGAAGGTAGCGTGTCCATGCC
Organism: Komagataeibacter sp. FXV3; assembly: GCF_015155755.1. Classification (GTDB taxonomy): domain Bacteria; phylum Pseudomonadota; class Alphaproteobacteria; order Acetobacterales; family Acetobacteraceae; genus Komagataeibacter. Next base: position 1,347 of record NZ_VWPI01000114.1, read on the forward strand.
CGGCATCCACGCGCCCGTCACCCGTCCCGCACGGGTAAAGGTGCGCCATACCCGCGCTGACGGTCAGGATGTGGAAGAGGACGCCGATGGCCTGCTGGCCACCTGCCTGCAACATGAAATCGACCAGATCAACGGCATTTTCTGGCTGAAACGCCTGTCACGCCTGCGGCGCGAACGGGCGTTGAAGCGTTATGCCAGGCTGGAACGCGACGGCAGATAACTTAAAAAATCATAGAAAGTTTTTGGTGAAGCTTTTTGCAAAAGCTTCAAAAGAACGCCGCCTTTTTGAAAAAAGGCAGCACCCAAAAACTTTTATTGTTTTTTATCAATTGGTTGTTTTCAAACAGTCTCTTATCAATGGCGGCCCGTCAGGCCACCTTGCCATCATCCAGCATATAACCACTGGAACGCACGGTGCGGATCAGGTCCGCCCCACCCGTGGCGTTCAGCGCAAGGCGCAGCCTGCGGATGTGGACATCCACCGTACGTTCTTCCACATGGATACGGTCATCCCACGCGGCAGCCAGTATTTCGGCGCGCGAAAACACCCGGCGCGGATTGCGCAGCAGGTGCAGCAGGATACGGTATTCCGTCGGCCCAAGGGCAAGCGGTGTCCCCGCACGGCTGACCCTGCGCCCGGCATGATCCAGCGTTATGTCGGCAAAGGTCAGCACGTCCTCGGCCTGTGCCGCCGCAGGGGCGGCCGCCCGCCCCGCGCTACGCCGCATGACGGCGCGTACGCGCGCATGCAGCACATCCATTCCGCACGGCTTGACCAGGTAATCATCCGCCCCGGTATCCAGCGCGTGGACGGAATCCTGTTCCTCGCCGCGCGCGGTCAGCATGATGATCGGCAGGTACCGCGTGGCTGTTGCCATGCGCAGCCTGCGGCACAGGTCAACCCCGGACAGGCCCGGCATCATCCAGTCCAGCAGGACAAGGTCGGGCTTCCACTCGCTCACCTCACGCAGGGCGTCCAGACCGTTATCCACCGGCATGACAAGGTGGCCTGCCGCCTCAAGGTTGTAGGACAGCATGACCGACAGGGCAGGGTCATCTTCTGCGACAAGGATGCGCAGCGGGCGATCTTCAAGCAAGGACGTTACCCCCCCTGTCCTGAAAACCCGCCACGGGGACGGACAACCGGCAGGATCTCACCCGTCGCGGTGTAATAGACGCGTTCGGCGATATTGGTGGCATGGTCGCCAATCCGTTCAAGGTTCTTGGCGATGAACAGCAGGTGCGTGCACGGCCCGATATTGCGCGGATCTTCCATCATGTAGGTAACCAGTTCGCGGAACATGGCGTTATACAGTTCGTCCACCGCCGTGTCGGACTGCCAGACTTCACGGGCCAGATCGGCGTTGCGCTGGCTCATGGCGTCGATCGCGCGGCGCAGGTTGTCCTGCACCAGCCGCCCCATGCCACGCAGGCCGCTGAGCGAGATGCGCGCCGTCACCAGTTCCGTACGCAGCGACCGGCGCGCGATGGAAGCGGCGCAGTCACCAATGCGTTCCATGTCACCCGTGATCTTGAGTGCCGAGACCACTTCACGCAGGTCGCCCGCCACGGGGGAACGCAGGGCGAGGATGCGGATGACCATCGCCTCCACATCGCGTTCCAGCTTATCGACCTGCGGGTCGAGATCGGCTGCGACACCGGCGGCGTTTTCATCACGGTCGGCAATGGCGGCGACAGCCTGCGATGTCTGCTGTTCAACCAGTCCGCCCATCCGCGCCATCATGGAACGAAGCTGTTCCAGTTCCTGTTCATAACTGCTGACGATATGTGCCGATTCCTGTCCCACCCGCGAGAACCTTCCTGCCTGCCCGCACAATTATACGGGATATGCCCGATAACAGGGCGTATGATACGTCACGCGGATATAATATATCCGTCCCGGATTTGTTCAAGACGATGTCATACCCCATGGGGATGGCCCAAAATAATGAAATAAAAAGATTTCTTCAGGAACGTCCCATGCCCCGTGCCCAGTGCTACGGTCAGCATCCGCCGGCAGGAAACGGGGGCCGGATCAGGCAGGATTGGGGGGCGGG
>NZ_VWPI01000115.1 GCF_015155755.1 Komagataeibacter sp. FXV3
GTTTCCTGCCGGCGGATGCTGACCGTAGCACTGGGCACGATGCTGGGCATGGGGCCAGGCATGGCGTCGGGGAATGACAACACGCCTGCCGCAACACCCGCCACGACCCCGGCCACGACACGGGCCACCACGCCCGCGCCTCTTCCCGCAGTACCCACGGAAACCATGACCGTGACCAGCCAGCACGTGGTGGGCACCCAGCCCGGCGGCGGCCTGATCCGGGTGGAAGACGCGCCGAAATCCGTCAGCACCATCGGCACCGATTTCATGCGCAAGCAGGCGCCCAGTGCGACGGCGTTCGACATGGTCAGCCTGCTGCCCGGGGCCAATGTCTCCTCCTCCGACGCGCTGGGGTTTTCGCCCCAGACCAACATCACGGTGCGGGGACTGAGCGGGGATTCGCTGGGTTACATCCTGGAGGGCATGCCGCTTAATGATATCGCCTATTACAACGGCTATCCGGGGCAGTTCGCGGATACGGAAAATTACCAGAGTGTCTCCCTGCAGCAGGGATCGGCCGACCTTGATGCCCCCGTCCTGAACGCGGCGGGGGGACTGATGGACATGTCCTTTCGCGATCCCGCCATGAAGGCCGGGGGCTATGCGGATGTCTCGTACGGGTCATACAACACCAACCGGCAGTTTTTGCGGCTGGAAACCGGGCAGATCGGACATACCGGCCTGCGCGGCTTCGTGTCCTATTCCCATGGCTATACCGATAACTGGCGCGGGCCGGGCCATGATGAACGCCAGCACATCGATTTCAAATTCCTGCGCGAATGGGGGGCGGGCAACCGGGTCTCCCTGATCGGGACATGGAATACGATGGTCGCCAGCTACTACCCGCCGGTGGACAAGGCGGACTGGCAGGCACAGGGACCACACGGTGCGGCCAACAACCTTGCCGCCACCTACAACCCCAATGATGCGGCGGGCGGCACGGATTACTGGGCACTGTACCGGCAGCCCGAGCGCATTGCCTATCTCGCGGCCCCGGCGCGCTTCACACTGGCGGACAATTTGCACCTGAAGGTCACGCCGTATGCACAGTGGAGCTACGGCAACGACCCCAGCGGTACGACCATGGGTGACAGCGGTCTGTGCAGCGGCACGGGTAGCTGCGATGAAAACGCCGTAGTCCGCGCGAACTGGACCCAGACCAGCTACCGTTCCGGCTTCAACGCGACACTGGACTGGCAGCTTGGCAACCATGACCTGGTGTTCGGGTACTGGTACGACTATTCCGATGACAGCGAGCACCAGCCCTTCACGTCCGTCAATGCGCAGGGTACGGCCGCCGACATATGGGTGGACCGCATAAGCCGCACCCTGCTGCAGCCCGATAGGCAACAGGTGGATGCTGGCAGTTACCACATGATTTCCCAGACCAACGCACTCTATATTGGTGACCGGATGCATTTCCTGAACCACCGCCTGATGGTGGATGTCGGGTTCAAGGAAGTCATGCTGGACCGCCATGGCACCACCACGTCGGATAACGTGCAGACGGCGGCGGGCAGCAATTCCGCCACCCCGCTGCCACGCATCGCGATCCGTTACCGCATAAGCCCGCGGCACATGGTCTTTTTCAACACCACGACCAATTTCCGCACGCCCGATGAAACCGCGCTGTTTGGCGGGGTGACAGCCAGTGGGATCGCCACACAGCTGAAGAACGAATATTCCGTGTCGGAGGAACTGGGCTACCGCTACAATGGCGACCTGATCATCGGCAGCCTGACGCTGTTCAACTATGACTTCACCAACCGTGAAATCCAGACCCAGATCGGGCAGGTGGAATCCACCATCAATGGCGGTGGCCAGACCTCACGCGGGGTGGATGTGGAAATCGGCATGAGGCCATGGCACCATTTCGCGCCCTATCTGTCGGGGGAATACCTGCACGCCACCATTGACAGTGACATCCCCTCCAGCAGCGGCATGCTGGCGACGCGGGGCAAGACGGCGGTGGAAAGCCCGACACTGCAGGCCTCCGCCGGGCTGAGTTATGATGACGGGCACATATTCGGCATGGCCTCCGTCCATTACACGGGACGGCAGTACTCAACATTCATGAATGATGAACGCATGCCGGACCATACTACCGGCAACCTGGCCATCGGGTACCGCATGGATGACCACGCTTTCCTGTCCCATCCCGAATTCCGGATGAATTTCAATAATATCACCAACCAGCATTACCTGTCCGGTGTCGCCACCCCCACCCTGACCAGAGCCGACGGCCCGCAATATTACGTGGGCGGCGGGCTTGCGGTGCTGTTTACCGCCTCCACCGGGTTCTGACGGACGAAATACCGCAGCACGACCCCACCGGCCAACAGGTACAGCACGGCAGGCACCAGCAGGAAGCCGGCATGAATACCCGCCTGTGCATGGACAGACTGCACGCCCACGCCACTGACCAGACCCGATACCGCCAGCACACCCGCCAGCAGGCTGCCACCCACATCAAATGCCATTTTTGATGCGGTGGAATTCAGCGCCCATGCCAGCCCCACCGTATGCAGGCCCGAAAATCCGTCGCCGCCATCCATGCAATGCGCCAGCAGGGTAAAACAGACCGGGTTGCAGATCCCGACACACAGGCCGAACAGCGCCAGCGACACGCCAGTCACCTCCACCCGCGCGGGCAGCGCGTACGCCACCAGAAGCACGCCCCCCGCCGCCAGCGTGCCACCGCGCATGACCGGGGCCGCGCCCCACCGCGCCGCCAGCGGCAGCGACATGCAACAGCCCACCAGCACCATCAGGCTGATGGTGCCCAGCAGCCAGCCGGCCATATGGTCACTTTCATGCAGGACATAGCGCACGTCATAGACCAGCGCACCGAACAGGAAGGTACTGCCCAGCATGGTCAGCAGCATCGCCCCCGTCAGTCGCCGCCAGCCCCGGTTGGCCAACAGCCCGGCAATGCGTGCGCGCACCGTCATGTCACCACTGTCGGTCGCGACCCGTTCATGGCAGAACCGCGACGGTAGCCACAGCAATCCGCCCACCGCACACGCCACCACGACCATGAACAGGGCGAACCCCGCCTGCCGGTCGCCATGACCCAGCCAGTCCACCATGGGCAATGTCGCAATACTGACCAGCAGGCTGCCCAGCGTCGCCCCTACCATCCGGCTGGTGGCAAGACGCAGGCGCATGTCATGATCGGACGAAATCAGGCTGGTCATGGCGCCATAGGCGGTATTGACCACGCCATACGCCACACACAGCGCCATGTACCCGATAGTGGCGCATGTGCCGCGCACGACCACCGGCCACCCATGCGGCAGGGGCATGAAGGCCAGCGCCACCAGCACCATGAACGGCACGATCCCGCCACGCAGCAGGGGCAGTGCCTGCTGCCCCGCCGGCCTGCGGTCAATCCAGATCCCCACCGCCGGGTCGGTCACCAGGCTGGCCGCGCGCGCGGCCATGAGCATGAACCCCACCATCTGCACCGGCAGCAGGCAGATTTCGGTATAGAAATACGCAAGGTAGCTGAGCATCAGCCCCCAGATGATGTTGAACCCCATGTCACCCGCGCCAAATGCCATGACCTCCGCCAGTCCGATACGGGATGCGGGTGGCATGGGCGGGCGGCCGGGCATCATCCCGGCAGGATCGTGCCGCGCACGCCAAAACATTCTTCGGGTCCCGGAAACACACGCATCCGTACATCATGCGCATATCGTGCGGCGGCGTCACCAATCACGCCGCCCACATTGGCATACCGGCGGACAAAGCGTGGCGCGAATGCGTCAAACGCCCCCGGCACCTGCCCGTCACAGACGGACGATGCGCCATTACCCATGACGGGGATGGGCAGACCCGTCGTGATCTCGCGTAAGACCGGTCCTGCCGTCCCCTCCAGCACGATGGCGAATGAATCGGCAATGGCACGGACATCCTCGCGTACCTGCTGCGCATCACGGCCCTGCATGCGCAAGCCACCTGCCGTGTTGACGACCTGCGGCATCAGCCCCACATGCCCGCATACCGGAATGCCGCGTAGGCACAGGAAGCGCGCGGTATCGGCCATTTCCGCCCCGCCTTCCAGCTTGACCACGCCACAGCGGGTTTCCGCCATGATGCGCGCGGCATTGCCGAAAGCCTGCGCGGGCGACTGCTGGTACGACCTGAACGATACGTCCCCCTTGTCCACATCCCCAATGGTCCGCCGCCGGGGCTGTTCCCCATGGCCCATGCTTGCTATTCCCCTGACCTGACCATCTGTTACGATGGCATCAGGCATATTGCAGCATATCCGTGTTGGCAAATCAGCCGCCAGACAGCAACGGGAACCGCGTAAATGGGATTGGGCCGGACCGATATATGGCAGACGGGACTTCTCCACCGGTCCATGCCCGACATACTGCGCGCGGGCACGCTGGCGGATGTGCCGGTCACATGGCTGCCCGATCCCGGCCCCTTCCGTTTCATTGCCGACCCTTTCGGCATCTGGCACGAGGACAGGCTGTATCTTTTTGCCGAAGCCTATGATTACCGCGTGAAGGTCGGGCGCATCGATGTCTTCATCCTTGACCGCACCCTGAACGTCACGGCCCACGCCCCCGTACTGGTGGAGCCATGGCACCTGTCCTATCCCGTCATCCTGCGCGATCGGGACGGTTCGTTCCTGATGATGCCGGAATCAGGCAAAAGCGGCATGCAGCGGCTGTACCGTGCGACCGATTTCCCCTATTGCTGGAAAGAGGTGGAAGGCTGCGCCTTTCCCGGCCCAATGATCGATGCCTCCCCCCTGTTCCATGACGGCAGGTGGTGGTTGTTCTATACCCCGTGGCATGAACTGGAACGCCCGCGTGTCGATACCCTGCATGTTGCATGGGCCGACAGCCTGACCGGGCCATGGCACCCCCACCCCGGCAACCCGGTGCGGCGCGACATACACAGCGCGCGGCCCGGCGGAACACCCGTGGCGATGGATGACGGAACGATCATCCTGCCCACGCAGGACTGTGCCCATACCTATGGCGGCGCGATCACCCCGCTGGTCATCACCACCCTGACCACCCGCGATTTTGCGGCACACCCGCTCCCCCCCCTGTCGGCGCCAGCCGCGTGGCAACCTGCGACCGACGGGCTGCATACCCTGTCGGCTGCCGGTCCCGTGACGCTGGTGGATGCCAAGCACACCAGTCGCTCGGTCATCAGGCGGGCGGGCGTGGACATTCACCGCATGGCGCGTGAACTTACCCGCCGTACGCTGCGTTACTGATAAAACTGAAAGAAACATATTCATGACAGGGTAGGGAAACCTGTCTTGGATTTAATGTGATATTAATTAGCATTATCACATAACATGCTTATGATATACATCAATATGGCATGCAACGAACAGGCAGATAACACCCAGTCCCGATAACCGGGCCAGTGCCATAGCCCATGTGACCCGCCCCCATCCCATCGTGGCGCATGGATCCGTATCATGTCGGCACCCCCGGCATGATCGGCCCTTTAACCGACACCGATCCTTCCAGCCCCAGATACTTCAAGGACCGCCCGATGCGTGAACCACGTACCGCCCCGGCTGCCTGGCATCTGCAGCATTCCCGCCCCGAAAGCCTGGTCAGCTATTTTGACCCATGGCAGCCGGTGGCGCGGCAGCTGGACATGCTTGCCAACCGCTTCAGGACCGTCAAGGCCCTGTGCGATGCACAGGTGGACAGCCTGGCCACCGAACATGCCGCACTCGCGGAACTGCGCGATGCGCTTGCATTCCACCTGATGCGGGCATGCGTATGGTGGCAGGTCGATTTTTCACCCCATGCGGTGACCGGCCTGCAGGCCACCAGCTTCATGAAACACGTCCGCCGTCATACCGACCGGTTCGTGGATGATGATACGCTGCTCGATGTCATGACATGGCAGCATTACATGCACCGTGCCGATAGCGGTCACATCATGGTAACCGGCACCGACCCGCTGTGCCGGGGCAACACCACCATCGTGTATGGCATTGATGGCCACCGGGGTTTCCGCTTCGCCATGCAGCGTGCGGGACAGAAGCTGGAATGGAACGACATTACCCATGCGGATTTTGTCGCATCCTGCCTGAACGCCCGTGCCCTGCACTGCCTGATCGAGACGGAATGCACCGCCATTGGTGAATGGGATCTGGCGCGGGAGGAACACATACAGGCCGGGCGCTACCATACCCAGCATTTCCGTACAGCCACGCAGGCCAACCCGGTGGAACGCTATGCCACGGCGCTGGACCAGCTCAGTCGCTGTCATTCCCGTTTTGGCCGTTTCGAGTTCGAGAACATCGTCAACCACATGGCGTTTTCGGTAATGCAGGCGGCCCATGAACGCGGGACCAGCATTGCCGACATGCTGCGCCACGGGACCGACCGGCCCATCAGCCCCCGAATCGTCGGCAGCCTGAAAAAACGCGCCCGTGGCCATGTCACCACCGGCACCGATCCGCTGCGCCATGCCGAGCTGGAAGCCATGCTGGATCAGGTTGAAACCGGGTTCGCCCTGTCGGGCGGCAACTGATGCGGCAGGGGGAGGGAGAAAACATCGCCCTCCCCCCACGACATCCGCCCCTGCAATACCTATATTCAGACAGGAGTAGCAGGAGACCCTATATATGGCGCTAGCCAGAAGCAGACGACCGGCAGCACGCCGCAGGACCGTACAGCCCCGCTCATCACGTGTGCGGGGCGAGACACGTCGCCTGCTGGAAATGCTGTGCGTGCTGCATGGTTCGATCCATCGTGGGTCGCGTGACGCGGGCGCGCTGGTGCGCTGCGTGGTGCAGGCCCAGCCCGACCTTGACT
>NZ_VWPI01000116.1 GCF_015155755.1 Komagataeibacter sp. FXV3
AACCCACCCACCGCCACGGAATGGAAGCGCCTTGGCCACGCGCTGGAAGAAGCGCGCGCACAGCATGCGGGCGACCGGGGATACGTGGATGCCTGGCTGGAGGAACTGAGCCAGGCGACGGGTCTGGGCCGGGTCGCAAGCGAGGTGCTTGGCCTGGCCATGTGCTACCGCCTGAATGGTCATTTCGAACAGTTGTGGGATGACCTGTGTGAAAACCGTTCACGCGGGCCATTCCTGTGCGAGGACATCCCCCTGCTTCACCTGCTGCTGGGCCAGGAGGAAGACGCGATCGCCACCGCCCTTGCCCCTGATGGGCAACTGCGCATGAGTGGTCTCATGACCGTGGATGAGGACGGCGACATTACCCTGCTGCCCCGGCTCATGGCGCTGATGAACCGCCGGGCCAGCGTAGTGGGGGATATCCGCTCCCTGCTGCTGGGCCAGCCCCGGGATGCGACCCTGCCGTGGGATGCCTTCGCCCATCTGGGCCAGCAGGCGGAAATCGCGGCAAAGCTGCTGAAGGCCGCGGTCAAACAGCATGCAACCGGCATCAATATCCTGCTGTATGGCCCGCCGGGCACGGGCAAGACCGAATTTGCCGCGACCCTTGCCCGGCATATCGGTGCGACCCTGTACCCCGTGGGCGAGGCCGATAGCGCGGGCGATGAACCATCCCGCCACGAACGGCTGGCCGACCTGCGGTGCAGCACGCGGCTGCTGCGCAACACGGAATCCATCCTGCTGTTTGACGAGGCGGAGGACCTGTTCACCGCCAGCCTGTTCGACCCGCCACAATCCTACAGCCGCGTGTTCTTTCACCGGTTGCTGGAACAGGGTGGCACGCCGGTCATCTGGACGGCCAACGATCTTGATACCCTTGGCCCCGCGATTGCGCGGCGCATGGCGCTGTGCATCGAGGTGCGCCAGCCCGGCATCGGCGTGCGCACACGCCTGTGGCAGGACATGGCGCGTGAGGAAAAGGTCGCCCTTGCGCCCACGGATGCCGCCGACCTGGCCCGTGCCATTCCGGCGGCACCGGCCATTTTCCGCAATGCGCTGCGCTCCACCCATCTGGCAGGGGGCGATTCCGCCATGGCCAGCATGATCGCGACCGGCATTGCCCGGGCGGCTGCGGGCGGGCAGATGCCCATGCCGTCACAACCCGATGTGACGGATTACGATTCAACCCTGATCAATGCGGACTGTGACCTGCAGGCCCTGACCACGCGGCTGGCGCGTCCCGGCGCGCCGCGTGCGGTCTCGCTGCTGCTGTCGGGACCGCCGGGTTCGGGCAAGAGTGCGTATGCACGCCATCTGGCGGAACGGATGGACATGCCGGTGTTGCAGAAACGCGCCTCCGACCTGCTGGACAAGTATGTGGGCCAGAGCGAGCAGCAGATCGCCGCCGCCTTTGCAGAAGCCTGCGACAGCGGGGCCTTCCTGATCATTGACGAAGCCGACAGCCTGCTGGGCGATCGCCGTTCGGCGGAGCGGTCATGGGAAATCAGCCAGGTCAACGAAATGCTGACATGGATGGAACATCATCCCCTGCCATTTGCCTGCACCACCAACCTTGTGGAAAAGCTGGACCCGGCCAGCATGCGGCGCTTCCTGTTCCGCGCGCGCTTTGGCTACCTGACGCCAGACCAGGCGGCACATGCCTTCCGCCGCTTCTTCGGGAAGGATGCACCCGCGGGGCTGCGTCACATCCATACGCTGGTTCCATCCGATTTCGCACTAGTGCTGCGTCGTGCGCGCCTGCTGGATGAAGACCCGACACCCGATGAACTGCTTGGGCGCCTTCAGGCGGAAACGGCGGGGCGGGACGGCAACCGGCGCATCGGGTTCATGTCCTGACATGCGGCGCGCCATGCCGTCTTTTCCAGCAAGGCGGCGTTTCGCGAAGTGTTCGGGAAGTAACCCGCGCGCCTACAGCGACGGTCCCCACATGCCAACAACGAATATGATCGCACCCAGCGCCAGCATGGCGATGTGAAACATGACCTGTCCCGGCATGGAATCGGGGCTTATGTGCAGGCCATGAAAAAACTGGACCACCACCAGCGTCAGGCCAACGACACACAGGCCGATGCGTACGGGGCTGACCGTGGTGGGCCATATCTGGTTTCTGCGGTTCATTGTTGCGTGCCTCCGGGCTTTGGCGCCAGCATGCCATAAAACGCGGCAGCGCAGAAGCAGCACCTGTCCCCGCAACAGGATTTGCCAGCCCCTGTACCCATGCTATGCGCATGGTAGGGCCGTGGGTTGCGGTCAACAGGTAAACTGACAGGAAACAGATGCGTCTTGACCGTTGTGCCATGCCGGGTGGCCTTGCCATCTGTACCATGATGACCCTGATGGCGACGGTATCCGTTCAGGCCAGCGCGCATCCCCACCACCATGGTACAGCCGCCGTGCATCACCATGCGACCCAGACGGCCGATACCGTCCCTGCGGGTCCACCCCTGCCGGACGGGCAGATTTTCCTGCCACCCCCGCCCGGCCCGGACACGGCGCAGCGCGCGGCGGATGCCAGCATTTATGCCGCGACCCGCGTGCTGGAGGGCACGCCGCGATGGAAACTGGCACAGGCGGATAATCGTGATACGCCCGCCCACATGGTCTCGGCCTTTTCCTGTGCTGCCGGTTTCACCCTGCCGCCGGATCACCTGCCTGAACTTGTGGGCCTGGTAACACGGATCGAACATCGCCTGACACCTGCGGTCAATGCCCAGAAAATGCTGTGGAACCGTCCCCGTCCCTTTACCGAAGCGGAACTGTCGACCTGCATCCCGCTGCGGGCCAGCCTGCGGCAGGATCCATCCTATCCTTCGCTCCATGCCACGCTGGGCTGGGTTACGGGACTGATCCTGTCTGACATCCTGCCTGACCGGACGGCATGGATCATGCAGCGTGCCCGCGTTTTCGGGGAAAGCCGGGTCGTTTGTGGCGTACAGTGGCAGAGTGACGTGACGGCCGCGTGGCTGAATGGCGGCGTGCTGTATTCTGCCATGGAACAGGATGAAGGCTTCCGTCAGGAGATGGACGCGGCCCGGGCGGAGGTCGTGGCCCTGCACCCGACCATGTCCGCGCCGCCTGCGGAAGAATGTGCGGTTGAGGCGGACGCCGCGGCCCATCCGCCCCAGTAAGGGGCTGTTTGAAACGTCAGATCCAAAAAACAGCCTGCAAGCATAAGGACGTTTCTGGCGACGCTTTTTTCAGGAAGCTTTGAAGAACCCCCGCCTTTTCGAAAAAAGGCGGTACCCGAAAACTGTCATCATTTAAGGACCAGGTGGAAGAACCTGTTCGGGGTCGTCTTTACCGACGTTCGGAATCCGCGCCACTGCCATCATCCGTAATCCCGGCACGTGACGGGGAATCGGCATCCGGCTCCACCGTGCGGCTCATGCGGGCGACAGCGGCGTCATCGCCAAATCCGCGCCCCGACACGCGACGACGGGGGGCGGGATTTTCCATCAGCACATTTTCCAGCGCCTCGGGGTCGGTGCGCTCGGCTTCATCAAACAGTTCATCGGCACGGGCCTGATCGCCTGCACGCTCGGCCTTCAGCCCGGCTTCCGCCAGCCTGCGCGCGGTACCATGCTTGCCTTCGCCTGCATTGTCGGGACGGTCATCATCGTTCATGAAACGGGACATCGGCTTGTCTCTCCTTGCAATACATGGGTGCGTGACACCGCGACATACGGACAAACACATAGGACAGGGGACGGTTCGCCCCCATATCCGTCATGACACGCTTCATGGCAGATGGGGTGCCCGGCCCGTGCCTGCAACCGGGCCAGACCTGCACCCCACCGGGGGCATCCATGCCTAAAAACCGCCACGGCATGAAGGATATATCCATGTAATATCATGGTGACCATCCATCCCCACCATCCGGGGGCGGAAACATGAAATGGAGTATCCCATGTCCGATCTGATCGTTATCGGTTTTGACAGCCAGGACGAAGCCACGGCTGCCCTGACCGAATGCAAGAAGCTGGAAAAGGAATACCTGCTGGACCTGGAGGACGCGGTTGTCGTCATCCGCACCGCTGATGGCAAGCTGCACCTGCAGCAGAGCGTCAACCTGGAAAAGGTCGGTGCGTCGTACGGTCTGTTCTCGGGCGGCTTCTGGGGCGCGCTGGTTGGCCTGCTGTGCCTGAACCCGCTGGCGGGTTTTGTCGCGGGCAGCATCGTTGGTGCCGGTGCGGGCGCGATCGCGGGCAAGATGTCCGACTACGGCATTGATGACAATTTCATCAAGTCGCTGGGCGCCACCATCCCGGCCAACACGTCCGCGCTGTTCATTCTGGTGCGCAAGTCCCAGCCCGACAAGGTTCTGGCCGACCTGCGTGAGTTCAAGGGCCATGCCCGTGTGCTGCAGACATCGCTTTCCCCGGAAAACGAGAACAAGCTGCGCGCAGCCCTGGGCCAGATGGCAGCCCCTGCCCCGGCGGCCTGAATGCCTGTCCCGCATGCTGCCCATGGCATGTGGGACCCTGCCCACACACAGCCGTGATGACCGGTCACATCGCGTAATGATATGCTGGCTGCATGCCGACCACCCGTAAGCGCCTGCACCGCGTGTTCCTGTCACTTTTTCTGGCCATTCCGGCCTCTGTCACATGGCATGGTCCGGCACAGGCACATGAAAGGCTGCATGTGCAATGGACATCCGACCGTGTCCTGAACGCCGTGGCCGTCGCCGATAACGGGCGCACCTTCATCTCATTCCCCTATTGGGGTGGGGGTGGCAGCGGTCCCACCGTTGCCGAAATCGATGCAGGCGGCCAGCCCCACGCCTTCCCTGATGCACGCTGGAACCATCCCGACGGGACAAAGGGCGACCTGCAGCCCTTCGTACGTGTCAATGCCCTGCGCATCGGGCCGGACGGGCTGTTATGGGTTGTCGATTCAGGGGATGCGAACGTGGGCGGCCCACCCGGTCCCCAAAATGGTGCACCGGCGCGCCTTCTGGCGTTTGACATCATGACCGGGCAGGTGGTGCATGCCCTTTCACTACGGGCGGCCAGCACACCACACAGTTATATGGATGACATCCGTTTCCATGGGGATACGGTTTTCGTAACCGATGCGGGGGATCCGGCGCTGGTGGTGGTCAACCTGTCCACCGGGGTGCAGCGGCGGGTGCTGGCGCATGACCGTTCCACCACCGATGACCGCCCGATGTATGCCGAAGGCCGCATGCTGATAGCCCATGGCCGGCAGGTGCGCATCCATGCCGACCAGCTTGAAGTCTCCCCGGACGGGCAGAAACTGTATTTCCAGCCCAGTTCCGGCCCGATGTGGGTGGCGCCCACGGCGGCGCTGGAAAACCCGGCCCTGTCGGCTGCCGACCTGTCCCATGCCGTAACGCTGTTCCATGACACGCCAACGACGGGCGGAACAGCCATTGACGGGGATGGCAACCTGTATGTGTCGGATGTGAACAGGTTAAGTATCCTGCGCATTACGCCACAGGGAAAAACCACCACGCTGATCCATGACAGGCGACTGGTCTGGGCCGACGCCATGTGGATCGACAGCCATGGCGTGCTGTGGATACCCGCCGTGCAGCTTGACCGGACCGCGACGTTCCAGCCCGATGGAATCTCACGCCTGCATTTGCCGGTTGCAATCTATACCATGGACCTGCACCTGAAACCCGTGCGCTAGGCCACCGGGTCAGAGCTGCTGGATACCGGCGAAATCGAAATCCTGTCCCGCCGGGTTTTCACCCAGACGGATAACGGTGGGCGATGGCATGCTGTAGGGCGGCACCGGCAGGTTATATGGGGCGGGCGCGCCACGGAACACACGCCCGGCGAGGTCGAATTTCGATCCATGGCAGGGGCACGCATAACCACCCGGCCAGTTGCCGCCACCCTGCCCTTCGGGCAGGGGTTTATAGGCTGGCACACAGCCCAGATGGGTGCAGATACCCACCACCACGCCATAGCGCGGGTCCAGCGAACGATGCCAGTTTTTGGCATAGGCCGGCTGCTGCCGGTCATTGGACTGCCCGTCACGCAGCCGTCCGGTCAGGGCGGCATCCTGCAGGGCCGCGAGGGATTCGGGCGTGCGATGGGTAATGAAAACCGGCTTGCCCTGCCATGTCACGACAATCTGCTGTCCCGGTGGCAGGGCGGATATATCCACATCAACCGGCAGATGGGCTGCCGCACTGTCGCGCGGGGCAAGGCTTTGCAGGAAGGGCCACAGGCATGCGCCCGCACCGGCGGCAGCCGTGGCGGTGGTGACAAGCCCAAGGAAATTCCGACGCCCACCGGGTGCCGGTTGTGTATCCGACGCGTTTTCCATCAGAGTGTTTTTATCGCGAACCCGTTCCAAAAGAAAGGGCATACCGTATCTGGATACACCCTTATCCATCAGCACAAAAAGACGCGGCCAGGGGCGGGAAAGCAACGTTCCCTGGCTGTGATGGCCCGGTCGCGCGGGGCCATGCGGCACAGCCGTGCACACACGGATCTGGGGCGTGTATTTCATAATGCTGCACGAACCGGTATCGGGGCTGTGCCGGGTGGCAATTCACGCTAGATTATGCCCTGTCCTGCCCAATCGGGCATGCATGTGGAGATCAATCATGCGGCTTATCCTTGCCCTCCTGCTGCCGTGGCTGCAGTTCTTTACAATTGGCCGCCCCATTGCCGGCATCATCTGCCTTGTCCTGCAGGTGACCGTGATCGGATGGATTCCGGCTGCGATCTGGTCGGTCTATGCGCTGAGCCAGTACAAGACCGATCGCAAGATCGCATCCCTGCGACGGTCGTAAAACCTGCATGAAACTTTATATCTACGACCATTGCCCGTTCTGCGTGAAAGCCCGGATCATTTTCGGACTCAAGCACCTGCCGGTCACCGATGTCGTGCTGCTTAATGATGATGTCAGCACGCCAACCCGGATGATCGGGCGCAAGATGGTGCCCATACTGGAAACCAACGGGCACTTCATGGGCGAAAGCATGGATATCGTCGCCCATGTCGACGCCATGGATGGCCGCCCCCTGCTGACCGGGCCAACGCGCCCGGAAACAGGCCAGTGGATACAGGACACGCAGCCTGCCTTCATCCGCCTGGCCCTGCCCCGGTTTGCCGCGGCCCCCTTTGCGGAATTCGCAACGACTGGCGCACGGCTGTATTTTATCGGGAACAAGGAAGCCATGATCGGCCCCTTCAGCACGTGCCTGGCTGAAAGTGCCGCCCTGCGGGCCAGCATGAATATTCACCTTGCCCGGCTTGCCAGCCTGATCCAGCGCCCCGATGCGGTCAACGGCACGTTGTCTACCGATGACATTCACCTGTTTGCCCACCTGCGCAGCCTGACGATAGTGGCGGGTCTCGACTGGCCCATGCCGGTGCGGGCGTATTGCCAGCACATGTCACAGGCTACCGGCATTCCCTTGCTGGATCACATGGCGGCCTGAACGGTTACGCATGGATCATATGAGGGCATGGAAATGCATGGCAACTGTCAGGCCGTCCTGACCGTTTCCCCCGCATGACACCATGGGCAGACAGGGAGACACTCCATGTCAGAATTATATGAAACCGGACAGCCGTATGAACGCCGCCGTTCCACACCGTTCGAAATCTGGATCCGACGGTCGCTGCATGCCCGTTTCGATATGGTCTGCAATGAAAAATTCCCTGTCGAACTCCAGGGGGAGTTTGACCTGTGCTGCGCTACCTATCCCCATATGGAACATGACAGGGACGCCTGATGGCGGGAGCGCATAAACAGACCAGTCAGGTGTGGATTTTTTTAGCCTGACCTGTTCCGAGTCCCGCAGCCACTTGCATAAAGTGCCCGGAAAGGAAAGCGGGGGAATCGCTCTCATGGCGGAAAATAGCCATTTATTGTCTCTTTGCCGCAACACGAATCCAGATTCGCAAGCCTGAATTTGCCTTGAAGGGTTGTGGATAAGTCTGTTGACGCTTTGGGACTCAGGTCATGAAAATGCAGAGTCTTCCCTTTTTCGTGATTTGTTCCCGGCCGGTACTCAGGCTGGCAGGCGCAGGATAACCGTATCGTGTTCCCCTGCCTGCCATTCACGCTTCAGAATGGGTGCGCGGGTACCTTCGGACGCAACCGGATGACCAATCCGCCACGGGTTGCCATTCAGGCGCACGGCTACCCAGCCATCTGGTTCCTCGCCATCTGGCACAAGCCCGACAAGGGTCATGTCCATCATGGGATCATAACAGGCAAACTGCCGGGCACAGTCCTGGAACACCAGTTGCACACTATCATGGGATTGACGGGGGCATGTCAGGTGGATCAGCAGGATTCCAGGCCGTTTTGTTGCATCACTGAATATCAGGCTGCCGCCACCGGGCCGTATCTCGACCGGCAGGATGGTCACGGCATCCGAAATGGCATGGTTGAAAACGATCGTCCCGCCATCAAGGCAAAAAAGCCCCTGGTTCCATCCATGCAGTTCAGACAGGTTCAAACTCAGCCACGCACCGGAACAGGCAAGAATGGACCGCAGGTGGTCAGGGTGCGGCTGACTGTTTTCCCGACGGTACCGGGACAGGGCCAACCGGATCGTGGTCATGTCAAAATGACCCGCGCCAAAGATGACCTGCCCCTCGCCGTATGAAACAGCTGTTGCAGAACCGTACCGCCTGCCCATGTAATATCATCCCCTGTCACATCCGCATGCCTCCCCCCTGCAGGAAAGATGCCGAATAATTTTCTGCTGATATGCTTTGTGAAAAAAATCAGAATTGAAATTTCATGCACTTCAAACAATAAGTCATTAATATAAATTCAAAAACCTTCAGTATGTTTCATATTGTATTTAATTTACATAATTTTTTACCAAATCATGGGCCAGGGCGGACCTGAATACACGGTATGAAAATTGCTGGACGACCTGAACCCATATAAGGCGGACGCATGGGATCTGCCAGATTTCATAAGGCTTTCCATGCTGCAAGCGCGCGCGCGCGTCCCCCGGCAAGGTCAACAATGGGCGCGGGATAGTCTGGGGAGGCGGATAGTCCGGCTTTCCAGGGCGCATGGATGTATTTATTGGGCAGATGGGCAATTTCTGGCACCCATTTCCGGACATAATCACCAGCGGGATCGAATTTCTCCCCCTGTGCGACGGGATTGAATATCCGGAAATAGGGGGCTGCATCCAGTCCGCACCCGGCAACCCACTGCCAGTTGAAGGGGTTGCTTGCGCCGTCCGCGTCCACCAGCGTATCGGCAAACCATGCCTCGCCCACACGCCAGTCAATCAGCAGGTGCTTGGTCAGGAACGACGCCACGACCATTCGCACGCGATTATGCATCCAGCCCGTGTGCCATAACTCACGCATGCCCGCATCAATGATGGGATAGCCGGTTTTTCCCTGCTGCCAGGCCCGCAGGGCAGTGGGATCATGTCGCCAGGACATGTTGTCGTATTCAGGACGCAGGTTGCCGGTACCCATGTCGGAAAAGTCGAACAGGGTCGCATGCGCAAAATCCCGCCATCCCACCTCACTCAGGAAACAGGCACTATCCTGGTCGCCCGGTCCCGACGCATCCACCGCGTGCCAGACCTGCCGGGGGGAGACATGGCCAAAGCGCAGATAGGGCGACAGTCCGGACGTGGCAGGTTGCGCGGGCAGTTCGCGCTGCGTGGCATAGCCATGGATCTGTTCTGCGATGAAGGCATCCAGCCGGGCATGGGCCGCCGCCTCCCCCGGTTGCCACTGCGCACGCAGGCCCTGTGCCCAGTCCGGTCGCACTGGCAGCAGGGCAAGGTCGGCAGGCTGCAGCAGAAATTCCCCGACCGCAGGGGGAACCACGGCAAAAGCAGGCCGGTCGGGTGCGGTCAGTGGCGGCAGGGGTGGTCCCTTGGCCTGCACGGCACGCCACCATGGCGTGAAGACACGAAAGGGCGCGCCCTGTTTCGTCCGGACCTGCCATGGTTCATGCAGCATGTTGCCGGGATGACTGTGCGCCTCAACGCCACGTGCCTTCAACGCTGCCTTCACGTCCGTATCCACCTGCCGGCCATGGGGGCCATAGCGCCGGTTCCACACCACCGCCCCCGCGTCCAGCCGTGCAGCCAGCCACAGCACGCTTTCATGCGTATCCCCGGCCATGATGCATAACCGGCCGCCCTGCGCGCGCATGTCATGGTCCAACGCCGACAGCGCACCATGCAGCCACCATTTTTCGGCCCCGCCCAGGGGGAAAGCCGGATCATGGACATACAGGCACACCACCGGCCCCCGGGACACGGCATCACACAGGGCGGGATTGTCCCCAAGACGCAGGTCGTCACGGAACCACATGATGGTCGGGGCGGTGTCAGACATGGTTGGCTGTATTCCGCTCGGGTTGATGCATAGTCATGATGCCCTGTGTGGGACACAAGCCCCCGCCCCGTCAAATACGTGCCCCCCGTGCGGACGCGCATTCAGTGCGTGGGGGTGACTTCCCGGGCCACGGCGGCATCTTCCTGCTTGTGTTCCGCGTCCTGTGCCTCGTCATCCTCGAACATGGCGCGACATTTGGGGGAAAGCTGGCTGAGCTTGCTTTCCAGGCATTCCGTCATCAGTTTTTCATTCGGAATGTCAAGAAAGCATAGCCGGAACACATCATTCTTGCATGCACTGGCCTGGTCCTCGCGCCCTGCGGCATGCGCACTGGTACTGGCCAGCACGAAAGCCATGGTAAAATGGACTGTCCAGATCAGGCCTTGCGTTCCGTAACGGCGCACGGCGGGAATGCATTGCATCGGGCTGTCTCCCTTCGGAAATGACATGGCAATTTTTGTTATATCATCCAGCGCATTGCACTTTGCCGCCTGAGTCAAGATACATCCATGCAGTGCAGCCATCATGAAAGAATGAATAGGCAGGACGGGGAAAGTTCCCACGTTATCCTGTCCCTGACTTCATAAATCCATGATGGGACAAATCACGCCCGTCCTTCGTTGGCCCCAGTATCCCTGACCATTGAATTGATGAAGGAGCATACCACCATGGCCAATGCAGCAACGGACCAGATCGGACATGCCGCGGACAAGGTTGCGGATACGCTGACGGGGGCACGCACCGATACGTCCGGCCTCATGAGTGCGGTCATTGCCTATATGGGAGACGCCGGCAGCCCCGGACGACGCGAACTGTATGACCGGGCGCGCAAGGCAGGGCTGGAGGCACAGGTCACGCAGTGGGAAAATCACCCGACCAATACCCCGGCCGATGAAAGTGTGGTGACCCGGCTAATCCCCGCCCCGGTCATCGAACGTTTCTCCGCCGAGACGGGACTGTCCCGCAACGCCACCATCAAGGGCCTGTCCGACCTGCTGCCCCACCTGTCACGACTGGATGGCTGATATACGTCCATGACCTGCGGCGTGGCCATGTTTCCTGTTTGCATGGCCGCCCGTGAGCCTATGATGACCCATCTGACATTCAGCAAGCAGGCAGGACGGGTTCATGAACAGCGTCAATTCCACCCCCGCGCAATCATCCGGCGTCGTGATCGTGACAGGCGGCAGCCGGGGTATCGGGCACGCCATAAGCCGCCTGCTTGCACGTGACGGCCATGCCGTCGCCATCAATTATGCCACCAACGCCGCCCCGGCCGAGGAACTGGCCCGCGCCATTACGGCCAATGGCGGCCGCGCGCTGGCCATCCGCGCCGATATATCGAAGCCTGAAGAAATCCCTACCCTGTTCGAACGCGCAGCCGAACTCGGGCCACTTGCGGGGCTGGTCAACAATGCGGGCATTACCGGCACGAAGGTGCGCGTTGATGAGCAGACCGCCGAAACGCTGGATACCCTGTTCAACATCAATGTCCGCGCCACCATGCTGGCCGCGGGCGAGGCCGTGCGCCGCATGTCCACCCGCCATGGCGGAAAGGGCGGGGCGATCGTGAACCTGTCATCGGTTGCCGCCCGTCTGGGCGGCCTGCCGGGACTGGTGCCCTATGCCGCGACCAAGGCTGCGGTCGAGACCTTTACCCGTGGCCTGGCCAACGAAGTCGCGCGTGAGGGCATACGCGTCAACGCGGTCGCCCCTGGCCTGACCGCGACAGACATGGTACCACCGGAAACCGCTAAACTGGCGGAAACCGTCGTGCCCATGGGGCGTGTCGGGCATGTGGATGAAATCGCGCAGGCGGTGGCCTTTCTCCTTTCCCCCGCATCATCGTATATGACAGGAAGCGTGATGACGGTGTCCGGCGGTCGCTAAGGTCAGTCCGGCTACCGAAACAGGAGAAGCACAGCATGTACATTGCCATGAACCGTTTCCGTATCCCGCCTGAAAACGAGCAGGAATTCCGTGAACGTTGGCTGGGACGCGAAGTCCACCTGCGCACCGTACCCGGCTTTGTCAGTTTCCAGTTCCTCAAGGGCCCGACGCATGAGGATTACATCCTCTATGCCTCGCACACCGTGTGGGAATCGTATGAGGCCTTTGTCGGCTGGACGCAGTCCGAACAGTTCCGCGCCGCCCACGCCCATGCGGGCAACCGCAAGCCGCTTATGGCTGGTCCCCCGGTATTCGAGGGTTTTGAAGTCCTGCAGAACATCGAAAACTGATAAGAAACCGTTTGAAATTTCTGAAAAGAAATAGAAGTTTTTGGTGAAGCTTTTTCAAAAAGGAGGCACCCAAAAACTTTTACTTGCCAGTAAGTATTTTTTAAACAGTCACTCATTCACGATCCCATAGCAGAAAGACGTTTTCATGCCGCCAGTCTCCCCTGTGTTCCATCCCGGCCGGCGCGCCATACTTGCCGGGGGGCTGGCCACAGGTGGCCTGTGGGCCGGCGGCCTTGCCGCCCGCGCGACAACCGTGGAAAACCTGCCACAACCGTCCAGCGTCATCTCCACCCCGCCCCGGCAATGGGGAGCGGATGCGCCGGTTACCCCCCTGCCGGACCCCGACATACTGGTGCTGGACCCCGGCTTCGGCAATCTGGCCTATGCCAATGCCGGGCTGAAACTGGCATGGCGTGGCGGGGGATGGCTGGAGGGACCGGCATGGAACAGCGAGGGACGCTTCCTGCTGCTGAGTGACACGATCCGCGCCCAGCAGTACCGCTATCTGTGGGAAAACGGCGCGGTTTCGGTCTTTCGCGACTATTCCTACAACAGCAATGGCAATGCCTTTGACAACGAAGGCCGCCTGGTCAGTTGTGAACACGGCATGCGCCGCGTGGTCCGGTGGGAACATGACGGATCATGCCACGTACTGGCCGACAGTTATGGCGGCGCGCCGCTGAACTCCCCCAATGATGTGGCGATCCACCCTGATGGCAGCGTCTGGTTCACTGATCCCGGTTATGGCGACACGATCGTGGAAGGCCACCCGGATGCCCCGGGCGCCCCGGCCAACCGGGGCGGTATGGAACGCTGGACGCTGGATGGGGAAGTCGTGACCCAGTTTGGCGGCCACAGGCGACAGGAAGACCATGTCTTCCGCGTGGACCCGGCCACGGGCGATGTCCGCGCCGTGCTGACACAGCAGCAGTTGCCGGACCCGAACGGGATTGCGTTCTCACCAGATGGAAAAATCGTCTATGTCATTTCCGATGGACCAGGGCCGGGACAGAACGGGCATGGCGGCGACCAGCATATCCATGCAGGTGACGTGACAGGTGGCGAAGTGCATAACCTGCGCCCCTTTGCCGACATGATGCTGGAGGGCCACCAGATGGTCCCCGATGGCATGCGCACCGACATTTTTGGCAACCTGTGGTGCGGCGCCAACGGGCCGCTGGGGCTGTGTGGCGTGGTGGTGTACAATCCCCACGGTCACATGATCGGGCGGCTGCGCCTGCCACGCGGGGTATCGAACCTGACATTTGGCGGCCCCAAGCGCGATGTGCTGTTCATGTGCGCGGGGGACGCGCTGTTTACCCTGCAGGTGAATACGCAGGGAGCGGCGCCATCCTGATAAATTATTAAAAAATAAAAGTTTCTGGTTACCGCCTTTTTTCAAAAAGGCGGCGTTTAACAAAGCTTTCCAAAAAAAGCTTCACCAGAAACTTTTATCTGTTTTCAGAGATCAGGCCCCGCCTACGCCCTTGCCCACCATGTTCAGCGGGCGGACAAGACGGTCGAAAGTGGCGCCATCGACAAAGCCCGAGGCAAGGGCAGCCTCACGCAGGCTGATATCATGCTCCATGGCCTGATGCGCGATGGCGGAAGCCCGGTCGTATCCGATCTCGGGACTAAGCGCCGTCACCAGCATGACCGAACCCGCCACGTAAGCATCAATCCGCTTGCGGTTCAGGGTCGTGCCCTCAACCGAAAAGACCCGAAAATTATGACAGCCATCGGCAAGGATGCGGATGGCATGCAGCACGTTGGCCACAATGACCGGGCGCATCACGTTCAGGTCAAGCTGTCCCTGACTGCCTGCAAACGCCACCGTGGCGTCATTGCCCAGCACCTGTGTGCAGATCATGACCATGGCCTCGCACTGGGTCGGATTGACCTTGCCGGGCATGATGGAGGAACCGGGTTCGTTTTCCGGCAGGTGCAACTCACCCAGGCCACAGCGCGGCCCGGAGCCGAGCAGGCGCATGTCATTGGCGATCTTGAGCAGGCTGACCGCCACCCCACGCAGACCGGCCGACGCCCGCACCATGGCGTCCAGCCCCCCAAGGGCCGCGAATTTGTTGGGTGCGGTGACAAACGGCCTGTCGGTCAGTGCGGCAATGCGCTTTGCAATGGCGCGGCTGAAACCCGGCGGGGCATTCAGCCCGGTGCCCACCGCCGTACCACCCGCCGCAAGCTGCAGCAGGCCGGGACGTGCGGCCTCGACCGCTTCCAGCGCATCTTCAAGCTGCTGCGCCCAGCCGGACCATTCCTGTCCCACCGTCAGGGGTACGGCGTCCTGCAGGTGGGTGCGGCCGATCTTGACCACCTGCATCCATTCCTCGGCCTTCGCGCGCAGGCTTTCGATCAATTCACGCACGCGGGGCAGCAGGCGGCTGTCGATTTCCAGCAGGGTTGCGACATGCATGGCGGTGGGGAAGGAATCGTTGCTCGACTGCCCCATGTTGACATCGTCATTGGGGTGAACCGGTTTCTTGGACCCGATGGTCCCACCCAGAAGCTGGATGGCGCGGTTGGCGATGACCTCGTTCACGTTCATGTTCGTCTGGGTGCCAGACCCAGTCTGCCAGACAAAGAGCGGGAATTCGGAATCCAGCCTGCCCGCAATCACTTCATCCGCAACACGGCTTATGGCGTCGGCTTTCCATTGCGGCATGCGTCCATCAGCCGCATTGACCTGTGCTGCCGCCTTTTTCACGATACCGTAGGCGTGGCATACCTCAATGGGCATATGGTCCCGCCCGATCGAGAAATGCACAAGGCTGCGCTGCGTCTGCGCGCCCCAGTAATG
The DNA here is from genome assembly GCF_015155755.1 of Komagataeibacter sp. FXV3. Taxonomy (GTDB): domain Bacteria; phylum Pseudomonadota; class Alphaproteobacteria; order Acetobacterales; family Acetobacteraceae; genus Komagataeibacter. The sequence goes on from NZ_VWPI01000116.1 coordinate 15,400, forward strand.
GTTGGCGGGGACATCGATTTCCCCCATCGAATCCTTTTCGCGCCGTGTGCCGGTGGCATCCAGCCCGATGGGGCAGTCTTTTAACGCTGGGGTGGCAGGTTCAGTCATGGTGGCGTTCCTTCCCTTTATGGTTGCAGGGAATATGGGAATGCCACCGGGCTTTCGCGCCCCCGCCCGGTATCACAAGCGGGTGCGCGGGGTTTTAGAAGTCGGCTTCCAGCGTGAAGTGATAGGCACGTGGCAGGCCGGCATAGGCAGCGCTGGTGCCCGCCGCCGTGACAGCCGTGCCCGCGGCAGTGCCGTTATAGACGGACGACCAGTACCGTTCGTTCGCAACATTGGTCACACCGAAACGAGCCATCCACGGATGCTTGGCCGCACGGAACGGGAACCGCGCCCCCATGTCCAGTGTGACGTAAGACCCGGCATAGGTCGAGTTGTAAACATCCGCCGCACGACGGCCCGTGTAATGGACGTTGGCATTGACCGCCAGACCGTTAAGCGCGAACCCCTGCGAGAACGGAATGCGATAATCCAGCAGCACGTTGGCCTGCAGCGGCGCGACACCCACGGCTTCCTTGTTGGATGTCTTGGCGTTGCCCGTATTCAGTACTTCCGCATCGATCCACGTCATGCCACCGATAACGGACAGGCGCGGCGTGATGTGACCCATGGCCTGGAATTCCACGCCATAATTCCGCTGCGTGCCGAAATTGCCGTAAACATGCGATGTCGGATCGATATAGGCATAGCTGCGGGTTGCACGGAAACCAGCCACGTTGAACTGGATGTTGCGGAACATGTACTTGTAGCCGACTTCAAATTCCTCACTCCGCACGGGCGAAGTGTACTGGTTGTTGTTCACCGCACCAGCCGAAACCGACGTGCCGGCCTGCAGGGAACGACCATAGGTGAAGTAGGCGGTCTGGTTGTCTGCCGGTTTGTAGACAAGGCTGGCCATCGGGCTGAAGGCGGCATCGGCCCGTGCATTCGTGGTCTTTCCCTTGGCCAGATGGGTGGTCGAGACAACGTAGCCATTCACCGTCTGCTTCGTCGCCGCTTCTTCCGTCACCGTCCCGGTGCTGTCCTGATCCAGCCAGCTCCATGCCAGCGTACCCATGGCGGACCAGTGACGGTTGAAATGCACCGTGTCCCCCAGGATCATGGACTGGTACCGCACGTACTGGGATTCGTACTTGCCATGATAATAAGGCTGCGGGCCATTGGCCGCGACGGCCGGATTATACAGCGATGCCGAGGACACGGCGGTATAGCTCTGCCCGCTCAGGGGATTATAGCCCCCTTCCATGTAACCATTGGTGCCGATGACAAGGTCATGCTTGATGAACCCGGTATGCACATGGCCATTGATATAGGCCATGTTACTGCCAACCTTGAAGTCATTGACCGTGGTGGCGGCTGAAATGGTCTGCTTGTAGTCGCCCTGGTTGTTGATCAGCGTATCAGCGGATTCAAATACCTGGCGCCCTGAATCCTGATACAGCCCCCCGATCACGAAGCTCCAGTTATCATTGATCCGGTGCTTGAGCTTGGCGAGGAAAACATTGTTTTCGGAGTTGTAGCCCGCATAGTCCTGCCCCATATGCGGCTTGCTCAGGTCAGGGGCTTCGGGCAACTGCATGTTGTTGAGGTTGACGCCCGCGGGCATGCCACGCTCGTCATACGTGTAATGGCTGGCATCAAGTTCAAGCACGGTATCACGATCGAAATGGATATCGAAATCCGCGCTGACCATGTTACGCCGCACCCAGCTGTCCGGTACATAGGTCGTGCCATCACCATGCAGCAGGTTGATGCGGTAGCCAAACCAGCCATTCTTGCCAAGGCGGCCCGATGAATCGACGTTTTCCATAAGCGTGCCGATGGAATCCACACCAACCACCAGGCGGTTGATGCGTTCATCCGTCGGGCGCTTCAGGCCATATTCAAACGTGCCCGCCGGGTTCTGGGGGCCATACAGCGCACCGGCAAGACCATTGAGCACCTGCACGTTGTCAAACTGTTCCGCCGCGTAGGGTGTGACGGTAAACGCGTTCAGGCCGTCGATGCGGCTGTTGGAAATCACGTCCGCCTCGAACCCGCGTGACTGCGGGCGGCTGGTGCCGGGATCAGCACGTGTTTCCAGCTGGACCGACGGCATGTACTGCATCAGGTCGTTGATGTTACGCGCCTGCTGGTTGACGATCACGTCATGCGGCACGGTCATGATCGACATGGGCGTATCAAGCGTGCGGCGCGTGCCCAGCGGACCAAGATTTGCGGTCTTCTTGTTATAGTTGGCGGCCGCCCCCGCCACCATCCGGTGGTGGCCGATAACCGTCATTTCTTCCGCATTGACGGATGCGACGGCATTATCCGTGGCACCTGCGCGCTTGACGGATGACTGGGTCTTCTTGCCCCTGTCTGGATCCGTATCCTGTGCGTAGGCGGAAGGGATGAGCAGTGCAACCAGACTGGCCGAAAGCATCCACGCCATACCTGCGGTCATTCTGGCCATGAGTATTCCATTTCGTTAGCCATTTTAAACATATCTAGGCGTATATAATCCCCCTGCCGCAGCGTCCATATAGGTATAAATATATTCACTGTTCAGTTATCACATAAGAAGCGACTGTGTCTTTATGGATACAGTTAACTATATACGAATGTATATAGATTGACCATTCCACTATCTGGCCACATGCATCCTTTTCATTACGCACTTTACAGCATGGAACTGTTGCATGAATTTACAAATGAAACAAAAAGCAAATACATAATATTTTCGTTTTTGAAAATTTATTTATTTATAATTTACTATTTTTATTTATTAATTATATGAAATTAACGGCAGGAACGGATACCAGTCAGTTCCCTGATCCCGGATCATCACATTTTCATAAGAAAATGATACAATGAAAACCGACACATACACCTATTCCAGCACCAAGATTGACAGGCCTCCTTCCGTCAATCTTGGCGAATACATGGTATTATAGAGACAATTTATAATATTACGCATATCATAAAGAAGTTTTGGGTGAAGCATTTTCCAAAAAGCTTCAAAAAACGCCAATTTTTTTAAAAAGGCGGCATCCAAAACTTTTATTCATATTTATCAGCAATTTATTTCAAATATTCCTGACCAAAAACCACAGGCAGCAGCATACCCTACGCCCGAATGTGCAGGACAACGGACGCTGCCTATACCTGTGTCAGGAGGAGCATGACCCCGAATCCGATAAACACGATCCCGGTCACAAGGCAGAAAACCCGATGCACCCGCGGCGTACGCAGCCATGCGGACAGAACACGCCCTCCGCTGGCATAGACTAGGTACCACAATGCCTCCACCACCGCGAATGTCAGCACCAGCGTGACATATTGCGGCATGCGTGGCGCAACCGGATTGATAAACTGCGGCAGGAAAGCCGCAGCAAACAGCAACAGCTTGGGATTGCTGATCCCGGTCAGGAACCCGTCGCGAAACAGCGCCCGCATGGTCACGGCAGGCATCAAAGTCATATCCGCCCCGTTACTGTCTGCCGCATCACGCACACGCCATACCCGGATGCCCAGAAACACCAGATATGCCGCCCCGACCACCCGCAGCACCATAAACAGGCGTGGTGACGCCGCCAGTACTCCCGCCATGCCCGCAAGCGATGCGATGACCACCAGTACAATCGCCAGCATGCAGCCCATCATGACGCCCACGCTACGCAGCAATCCATACCGGATGCAGGTTGACATGACATGCATCATGTTCGGCCCCGGCATGGCGGATAAGACAAAGGCTGTGGCGGCAAACAGCAGCCATGTATGAAACGTCACCCGTTTTGCCCTGCCTGTTCATGATGGGGGCCGACACCATGCCGCCTTCCCTTGACGGTAGGCAAGGCGATGATATAAGAATATGTTATATTATAACACTTTGGGTCCTCATGCCGCTTTCCTTTCCTGTCTCCCCCCCGTCCACGGACCAAGACAAACGGACAGCCATGCCGCATCCC
>NZ_VWPI01000117.1 GCF_015155755.1 Komagataeibacter sp. FXV3
TCCCCTGCCCCGCTACCCATCACATGGATGGCGCGCGCATGGTGGCAGCGGCTGGTCTGCATGACCGTGCCGTGCGCCGTATTGTGGGGGCTGATCGCGTGGGCCATCTCCATACCATGACCACCGGGACGACCACCGGCACGATCCGGCTGGAAGATGCGGGGACCATAATGGGTGGACAGACAGTGTGGCAGCACGTGACCGGCAGTTTCCGCCCCGGCAGCATGACCGCCATTGCAGGCGCCAACGGCACGGGCAAGTCCACCCTGCTGCGCGCCATTCTTGGTGAAGTGCCCCTGGCGCATGGCACAGTCACGCGCGGGGGCCTTGGTCCACGTGATTTCGGCTATCTGCCGCAGGCCCGGATCATTGATCGGGGTTTTCCCATAAGCGTGGCCGACATGGTGCTGGGTGGCGCATGGCAGCAGACGGGCCTTTTTGGCGGGGCGGACCGGGCGGTGCGCCTGCGCGCGGCCAGTGCATTGCAGCGCGTCAACCTGGGCGGGCAGGCACAGCGCATGATCGCGGCCCTGTCGGCCGGTCAGTTCCAGCGCCTGCTGTTCGCCCGGCTGCTGATGACCGATGCACGGGTCATCGTACTGGACGAACCCTTTACCGCACTGGATGCACCCACGACACAGGACCTGCTGGAACTGGTATGCGAATGGCATGCGCAGGGTCGCACCATCATTGCCGTACTGCATGACATCCACCAGATCCGTACCTGTTTCCCCGATGTCGTGCTGCTGCATGGCGGACAGGCGACATGGGGCCGGACCCCCGACATCCTGACCCCTGTGACCCTGCAGCACGCCTATGGCGGGACACGGGACAGATGGACGGACATGCCATCATGAGCATCCTGTCCGTATTATGGGATCCGTTTGCATCCTTCGGTTTCATGCGCCGTGCGCTGGTGGCGTCCATGACGCTTGGCATGGGGGCGGGGCCGGTTGGCGTGATGCTGCAACTGCGCCGCATGAGCCTGATTGGCGATGCGATGAGCCATGCGATCCTACCCGGGGCCGCCATCGGATTCCTGCTGGCGGGCGGCCTGTCGCTGACAGCCATGGGAATTGGCGGAATCGTGGCGGGACTGGGCGTGGCGGGGCTGGCCGGTCTGGTCAGCAGACGGACCCAGCTTGCCGAAGATGCCAGCTTTGCCAGTTTCTACCTGACATCGCTGGCGCTGGGTGTGCTGATCGTTTCTGCGCGGGGGTCGAATATCGACCTGCTGCATGTGCTGTTTGGCACCATTCTGGGCATTGACGCATCGGCGCTGTGCCTGATGGGCGGCATCACGACACTCAGCATCATCATGCTGTCCATCATCTGGCGGCCACTGGTCATGGAATGTGTCGATCCCGGCTTCATGCGCATGACCGGCGGGCGCGGCGGCATTTACCACATGGTGTTCCTGTTCCTTGTGGTCATCAACCTTGTGGCGGGGTTCGAAGCCCTTGGCACCCTCATGTCGGTGGGCATGATGATGGTCCCCGCCGCGACCGCGCGGCTATGGACGCGCCGGCTGCTGCCCATGATGGTGCTGTCTGCCGCAACGGGCATGGCGGCGGGGCTGATCGGGCTGCTGGTATCCTATCACTACCGGCTGGCGGCGGGACCATCGATCATCCTGACATGCAGCGTGCTTTATATCCTTTCCCTTGTCATGTCGCCTGCGGGACTTCGTGCAGGGCGCACATGTTCATGAAACATACTGAAAAGTAAAAGTTTTTGGCGAAGCTTTTTTCAAAAAGCTTCAGGAAACTCGGCCTTTTTGAAAAAAGGTCACACCCAAAAAAACTTCCAATTTTTGTCAGCAGCCTTTTTTAACGGAGTTCGCGCAATGCGCCGCCTGTCCTGCCTGCTGGGTCTTTGCGGGACCCTGTCCATCATGTCCGCCTTTGCCGCGCCCGTGCCCCATACGGTCCAGGCAGTCGCAAGCTTTACCGTGCTGGCCGATGTGGTGGCGCATGTGGGGGGCACGCATGTGCATGTCACGTCACTGGTGCCCCCCGATGGCGACCCGCATGAATTCGAACCCTCCCCCGATGATGCCCGCCAGCTACGGCAGGCCGATATCGTGTTCATGAGTGGCGAGGGACTGGAAAGCTGGTTCAGCCGACTGGCCCATGCGGCGGGTTACCATGGCACGCCCGTCATCGTGTCCAACGGGATCAGCATCTATACCCCGCCGGGCCTGCAGCAGGCGGAAACGGACCCGCATGTCTGGAACAGCGTGCCCAATGTCATCATCTGGACCAACAACATCCGTGATGCGCTGATCGCCATCGACCCGGCGGATGCCGACAGCTTCCGCACCTCGGCCGCAGCTTACGTCACGCAGCTTCGCGCACTGGACCGCGACATCCGCGACCGCATCGCCACCATACCGGCCGACCGCCGGCGTATCCTGACCAGTCATGACGCCTTTGGCTATTTCGGCCGGACCTATGGCCTGACCTTCATGGCGCCACAGGGCCTTTCGACCGAGACGGAAGCCTCGGCCGGGGATATCGCCGCCCTGATCCGGCAGATCCGCCAGACGGGCGTCACCACCTATTTCATGGAAAACGCCGCCGATCCGCGCATGGTCCAGCAGGTGGCGCGGGCAACCGGCAGCCGGCCCGGCGGGGAACTGTATGCCGAAGCCCTGTCCCCGCCCGGTGGTCCCGCACCGGACTACATCACCATGATGCGCCACAACACCGACCTCATGGTCACGGCGATGCAGGCGACGCGTTGATGCCTTTCGCGCGGCCTTCGGGGGCGGCGACGGCAAAGGGGGACAGATCGACACGGTTGACATGCATCGCCACCACCGACTCCCGGTGCGTGATGGAGACAACCGTCATGTCCGGACAGGCCTGACGCAGCAGCGCGTACAGCGCCGCTTCCGATTCCGCGTCAAGGTTGGAGGTTGATTCGTCAAGGAACACCCATCCCGGCCGCGCCAGTATGATACGCGCAAAGGCCAGACGCTGGAGTTCACCCGGCGAAAGGATCTGCCCCCACGCTTCCTCGCTTTCGATGCGCGGCGCAAGCTGGCCCAGCCCGACCTGCTGCAGGGCCGCGATCACATCCGCTTCCGGATAGGCATCGACCCCGGCGGGATAGGTCACCGCCCGATGCAGCGTGCCGGTGGGCACATAGGGCCGCTGCGGGACGAACATCATCGCCACATCCGGCTGTGTGATGGTGCCGGTGGCGAACGGCCAGATCCCCGCCAGCACGCGGAACAGCGTAGACTTGCCGGTGCCCGACGGGGCCGTCACCACCGTCATCTGACCATGTTCCAGCGTAAAGCCGACATTGCGCAGCAGGGCCGTGCCATCGGGACGGAACACATCCAGACCGCTGACCTGCAGGTTCGCGGTCGCGGGGGCGGGCACGACCGTGACCTCGTCACGCATGGCCTGCGCACGGTCCATCACCCGCTGGAAGGTCGCCAGACGCGCGACCTCCGCATGCCATGTCGTCAGCGACGCATAGGACGTGGACAGCCAGCCCAGCGCCCCCTGCACACGCGAAAACGCCATGACCAGCTGCATGAGCGTGCCAAACGTCATCTTGCCCGCGAAATACCGGATCGAACCGATCAGCAGCGCGAAATTGCCCGACACGACCTCCAGTCCTGTCGTCAGCAGCCCCAGCCACTTGGTCCGGCGCATGATGACAAGGAAATTGCCGTACACATGTGAAAAGGAACGGTTGAGCCCGGCCTGTTCCTCCGCCTCGCCCCGGTACAGGGCGATCCCTTCGGCATTGTTGCGGACATGGACAAGGCTGTAGCGGAAATCGGCTTCGGCGCGCTGCTGGAAAAACTGCAGCCCCGCCAGCTTGTGTCCCGCAAGGTGCGTAAGCCACGTCGCCAGAACGGAATAGATCAGCGCGGCCCAGAAGAAATAACCGGGTATGGAAATACCCAAGACCTCCAGCGGGCCGGACAGCGCCCACAGCAGGCCGACATAACTGAACAGCGTCACGATATTGGACAGCAGGTTGATGAACTGCGTCAGCGTATCGGTGACAAAGCTGTTCAGGTCTTCCTGTATGCGCTGGTCGGGGTTGTCGGCGCCGGTTTCCAGCCCGGATGTGGTGATGGCGATACGGAAATAGGTCTGGTTTTCCATCCACTGCCGCGTCATGCGCTGTGTCAGCCACCGCCGCCAGCGCAGGCCCAGCATCTGCTGCAGGTAGGTGGCATAGATACTGCACAGCACCGCGGGGATGGTGATGATGAAAAAGCCCAGCACAAAGCCTTCCTGGTTATGCACATACCAGAACAGGCCGCGCAGGAAGGTCTTGGCATCACGCTGCTGCAGCGCCGTGTAATACACATTGCGCGAGAAGGACTGCAGCAGGTCCAGCCCCACCATGGAAAAGGTCAGGACCAGTACCGCCGCCAGCAGGCCCCATGCCCATTTCCTGTCCTCGGACGCGAAATAGGGACGGGTGAGATACCAGACATCTTTCAGAAGAAGGCGCAAATGCTGCATGTTGATCCCGTGCACAGGGGTTAGGGCCACGTATGGCCCAGCATTCCCACGAAGTCGGGGCGGACTCAATGTCCATTGCGTCCATATGGCGGTTTCCATGCACCGGAAGCGCTGCGTTAAGCTTCCTCACGACTTCTTGACGAAGGGTGTCCCCCATGCCCACACCCCGCCCACGATATGCAACAGGGTGAAATACCGTCAGACAACAGGGGTTTATGGGACGCAGGCCTGAATGGACAAGGGTGCTATATATCGAAAAGCCGAATGCCAGACATATCAGCCACACGGGTACCGAATTGCCACATCATGTTATGTTTGACACACAGATTTACAAATGGCGGGGTTGGGTTCCCACCCCTGCCTGATAAACAAGGTAAGGAAAATCAATATGGTGTCGTTCAGTCGCGTCCTGTCTGCCGGTGCATTCGCCACAATCATGGCAGTCGCGCCGCTTGCGGCCCATGCCGCTGAAATCTCGCCGCCCACCGGCGCAGGCGTCGCCAACCAGGTCGAGGCGATCAAGCCCGGCTCCCTGTCCGCTGAAACGGTGTACTCGGCCGTGGCCTCGGCAAAGCCCGCTGATCTGGGCGGCATCATGAATTACTGCATCCAGTCCAATTACCTGACCGCGTCCGAAGCGTGGCCCGTGCTGGCGGCGTTCAACAAGAAGACCAACGACGTTCCGTCCAACCAGAAGGGCAACATGTCCTATGCCGACGGTTCGACCGGCCTGCTGAAGGTTGGCGGCAAGGCACCGATCTCGCTGGAAGATGCATCGGCCGACATCCGCAAGCAGGCCTGCGCGAAGGTTGAAGCCCGCGCGAAGTCCATGCTCTGATCCGGGTCCGTTTCCCGTATCATGCCCCGCCGGTCTTCCGGCGGGGTTTTTTAATGCCTGCCTGCCTGTAAGCTGTTTGAAAGCTCAGCTTGAAATCAAAAGAATTTTTGGTGAATCTGAAATAAAAATCGTTTTTTTAAAATAAGTCGATACCAAAAAGCTTTTATTTTCTATCAATGATCTATTTTAATACTCCCTTACTTTACCCACACACGCGAAAACGTCATGTGGTACAGGCGCGTGGAAAAATAGTTCCCCAACCGGGGCGAGACCAGATCCACATAGCTTATGCTGATCATGGGGGCCGCGGCGGCAAGCCGGGTGATGCGGTCATCCACCTGCTGCCACAGGCCCTGTATCACCTGCTGATCATGTTCGTGCCGGATACGCGCCACCAGCGTCTGGACCCCGGAATCACACAGCCCCGACATGTTGATTGAACTGTCGGAACCGGGATGAAAATTGTCACAGTCAAACAGCGTGTCCACAAAATTGGATGGGGACACGTAATCCGCATACCATCCCATAAGGCTGATCTGGACATGGTTGGCGCTGTTCTGGGCATAGGCCAGTTCCATGGCCGGTGAAAGCGGATGCAGATGCGCGTGATAGCCAATATCCTGCAACATGTCGCGCAGGTAGGTACCCATGCTGGTATCCATGACGGTCGCCGGGACGATCAGGGTCACATCCTGCCCCGCTGTCCCGCTTTCGCGCACAAGCTGTCGTGCGCGCGCCATGTCGGGGCGCGCCCAGCGCGGGGCCGGATGGTCGGGATCCGCGCCTTCGGTCCATGCGCACTGCCCGTCACCGGGCAGAAGGCCGGGGGGCACCATGCGGCATAGCGGGGCGGCAATGCCCGACCCGCCATACAGGATGGTCATGGCGCGCCGGTCCAGCGCGTAATTGACCGCCTGCCGTGCCCGGATATCGTCAAAGGGCGGGATATTGACGTTCATGGGCATGTACATAAGACCGTACAGCGGATAGACATGGACCTGCGCTGTATAGCGCCCGCCAATTTCCCCCAGCCGGTCCAGTGGTTTCAGGCCAGCCATCCAGTCATACTGTCCCCGTTCGACTGCGGTGACGGCATCTTCTTCCGACAGGCCATAATCATACTGTATGGCATCGACATACCCGTCGGGCTGGGCGGCCTCGCTCCATTCATGAAAATAGGGATTGCGTTCCAGCCGCATGCCCCGGTCAGGGATGGAGGACACGATGCGATATGGACCTGTCACCGGTGCCGCGACCTCGCCCAGATCATGGGCAGGCGTGCTGGCAGGCAGGATCACGGCATGCCCGAAGGCGATCTTTTGCGGAAATTCAGAATCCGGCGCTGTCAGGTGAATGGTGATGCGCCGGGTGGCCGCGTCCGTTTCCACCCCACCGGCCAGCGTGCAGCGGGCGGGATCGCGCAGGCATGCATCCGCCCCCACGATTCCGCCGTAAAACGACCCCGCCGTAGGGGAACCGACGCGAAACAGCCGTTGCAGCGACGCCGCCACATCATCCACGGTCAGAGGTGTCCCGTCGGAAAAACGGATACCGTCGCGCAGGGTGAACACCCATGTGCGCCCGTCATCAAGCCGTTCGGGCATGGACTGCGCCAGATCGGGAACCACCTGTGCCCCGGCCGGACCTTCCAGCTTGGGATAGGTCAGCAGGCCATCATACATGACACCCATAAGCTGCATGTACTGGCTGCTGTAATTGATCTGCGGATCCAGTGTCCCGGCTGCGCTGACCGCCGTCAGCCGTAATGTGCCCCCACGATGGGGGCTGCCCTGCGTACCATCGGCCGCACGGGCGGGCAGGCCCTGTACCATCCCTCCCAGCAGGAGGAGAAGGACCGCGCCGAATGCCTGCCATGGTGCCTTCATGCGCGGTCCCGTTTTCTCAATGCTTGCCCGGCGCGTTCATGAGTTCCGTCATGCGCGCGGTGACATCCGCCGCCGTAGCGGTGGACGGCAGGCTGCCCGCATACCGCCCGGTGGGCGACATGATCACGATCTGGGTGGCGGGTTCCATGCTGTATTCACCGTTTTCCCCGTCATGGCGGACGTAAGGGGCATGGTATTCCTTTGCGACCGCCTGCAGCATCTTGGGCGATCCGGTCATGACCGTGACATGCGTACCGAAACGCAGGGCATAGGTACGCAGCACCTCCGTCGTATCGCGCATGGGATCAAGGGAAATGAAAATGGGCACCACCAGATGCGCGCGGTCACGGCCCAGTGCCTCCACCCCGTCGGCCATCGCCTTCATGGTCGCGCCACAGACCGTATCGGGGCAGTGGGTGTCACCAAAATAGATCATCATCCACCGCCCGCGGAAATCGGTATCCATCACCGACCCGTCCGCCCCGTTGATCAGGCGGAAAGAGCCGCCAACGGGGTTGCCATAAGTGGTCAGCGGCACGGGGGCGTTGCTGGAATAACGGTAGCCGAAATATCCGGCGATCGAGGAAACCGCGAGTATGACCAGCCCTACAATAACAAAGAACCGGTCCCGTTCATTTCGCATCATCAGTGTGCATCCGCCCAATTCGTTCCGGTCCCGGTTTCCACGACCAGCGGCACCGAAAGGGTGGCTGCGGATTCCATGACCTGCCTGACGAGGGCTGCCAGACGATCGGCATCATCCTTGCGCACCTCGAACACAAGTTCGTCATGGACCTGAAGGAGCATGCGTCCGTCAAGCCCTGCATCCGAAAGGGCGGCAGGAATTCGCACCATGGCGCGTTTGATGATGTCGGCGGCTCCGCCCTGCAACGGGGCGTTGATGGCCTGGCGTTCGGCATAGTTGCGGCGCACGGCACTCTTGTCACCAATGCCCGGCACCCAGCAGCGGCGGCCGAATGGCGTGGTGACGTATCCCTTCGCCCGCGCTTCGGCCTTCACCCGTTCCATGTAATCGCGGATGCCGGGATAACGGGCGAAATAGGCGTCGATATAACCCCGCGCCTCACCGGGCGGAATGCCAAGCTGGCGGCCCAGCCCGAAGGCGCTGATGCCGTAGATGATGCCGAAATTGATGGCCTTGGCGCGCCTGCGGGTCAGCGGGTCCATGCCTTCGAGCGGAATGTTGAACACTTCGGACGCCGTGCGGGCATGGATGTCCTGCCCCAGCGCGAACGCTTCGCGCAGGGCAGGAATATCCGCCACATCCGCCAGCAGCCGCAACTCAATCTGGGAATAATCAGCCGAGACCAGGACATGCCCGGGGGCTGCGACAAAGGCCCGGCGGATACGCCCGCCTTCCTCCGTGCGGATGGGAATGTTCTGCAGGTTGGGATCATTCGATGACAGGCGGCCCGTTGTCGTCACCGCCATCTGGAAGGATGTATGCACCCGCCCGGTTGCCGGATTGATCTGGTTGAGCAGCGCATCGGCATAGGTGCTTTTCAGCTTGGCCAGCTGCCGCCATGCCAGAATCCGTGCGGGCAGGTCATGCCCCTGATCCGCCAGGTCCTGCAGCACTGATGAATCCGTGCCCCATGCCCCCGCCTTGGTCCGCTTGCCGCCAGGCAGGCCCATTTCATCAAACAGGATTTCGCCAAGCTGCTTGGGGGAGCCGACATTGAAATCACGCCCGGCCAGCTTGTGGATCTCGGCCTCGATCACGCCCATGCGCTGCGCGAATTCGGTGGACATGGCGCGCAGGTCATTGGCATCGACCGCAATGCCCGCACGTTCCATATCCGCCAGGATCGGCACCAGTGGGCGTTCCATTTCCTCATACAGCGCCAGCGCATGGTTGGTGCGCAATTGCGGCCGGAGCACCTGCCACAGCCGCAGTGTCACGTCCGCATCCTCCGCCGCATAGGGCGTGGCACGCGCGATATCGACCTTGGAGAACACCACGCGATTGCGGCCCGTGCCCGTGACCTCGTCATAGGGAATGGGTGTATGGTCAAGGGTCAGGCGGGAGAGTTCATCCATGCCCTGCCCATGCTTTCCCGCCGACTGGGCATAGGAAATCAGCATGGTGTCATCAATCGGCGCGGGCTGGACGCTGCCCGCCTGTGTCAGCACCAGCAGGTCGAATTTGGCGTTCTGGAAGACCTTGAGCACCGACGGATCGGCAAAGAGCGGTTCAAGGATTTCCAGCGCGGTTTTCACCGGCATCTGTGGGGTGCCAAGGCTGTCCATCAGGTCAACCTGATGCCTGAGCGGGATATAGCACGCACGGCCACATTGCGGGGCAAGCGAGATGCCAACCAGCGGGGCGGTCAACGGATCAAGGCCATCGGTTTCCGTATCCACCGCGCAGACCCCGCTGCTACGGGCCTGTTCCACCCATTCCCGCAGCATTGCGGGGTCAGTCACCGTTACGTAACCGCCATAGGGTTCGGCCGGGATGGGAGGCACGTCCCCTACGGGCTGGCTGAGTCCCTCTGGCGTGACATGGGCGGAAATGCGCGGGCGCGGCTTCGCCTTGAGCCCCATCCGCTGCAGCAGCGACGAAAAACCCATGGTCGACAGCCATGCGCCCAGACGTTCCATGTCCACATCGCAGCAGGCAAGGTCGGACAGGGGTTCGGGACATGGCGCGTCTTCACGCAATGTCACCAGTTGCAGCGACAGGCGCGCCATGTCGGCATGGGCCAGCAGGTTGTCACGCCGCTTGGACGCCTTCATGCTTTCGGCACCAGCCAGTATGGCGTCCAGCGACCCGTATTCCGCCATCAGCGCCGATGCGGTCTTGGGACCGATGCCCGGCACACCGGGCACGTTGTCCACCGGGTCGCCAATCAGGGCCTGCACCTGGGCTACCCTGTCGGGCGCAACCCCGAATTTTGCCTCGACCTCCTTCACCCCGATCGGCCGGTTCTTGATCGGGTCCATCATCATCACGCCGGGGCGGATGAGCTGCATCAGGTCCTTGTCAGATGAATAGATGGTGCACTGCCCACCCGCATCGGTCGCCTTGCGGGCATAGGCCGCGATCAGGTCATCGGCTTCCCAGCCTGCTTCCTCCAGCGCCGGCACGCCGAAGGCGGCTGTCGCATCGCGCACAAGGCTGAACTGCGGGCGCAGGTCCTCCGGCGGTTCGGGACGGTGGGCCTTGTATTCATCATACAGGTCATTGCGGAAGGTATGACGTCCCGCATCGAATATGACCGCCAGATGGGTACCTGCATGTTCGCGCAGCAGGCGCGACAGCATGTTTGAAAAACCATACACCGCATTGACGGGCGTGCCATCGGGGCTGGTCATGGGGGGCAGTGCGTGGAAGGCGCGGAAAATGAAGCCCGAACCATCCACCAGGATCAGGTGAACCTGCTTGTCGCTGGACATGTATCAGGATGCGATCAGTGACCGGCGCCCGCCGGGGCATCGGGGCTGAGCACGAACAGCCGCGAACAGTAAGGACAGAATGTCTGGTGATGGCCGATACGCAGGAAAACCCGCGGATGCCCCAGCGCGCCAAGCCCCCCGTCACAGGACAGGGTACGCGAATCGACAACGATGGTTTCAATCGTACCCAGACGGGGGTGCGGAACGGGATCGTGGGACAGGGCTTGCATTTTGACGGGCCTCGGGTTGTTGTCCGGCTTTGGTTTGCATGTCCGCCCACAGGCGGCCCATGCGCTTGTCCATGATGATACGCAGGATTGCCGTGCTTTCAAACATTCGCCTGTCACGCCTGCTTTATCCAGCGATTTTTGTGATGCTGGCGGCCTGTACCACGCATGAAGCCCCACCCCCGGCGCCCCCGGCCCGTCACCCGGATCTGGCCCGCCT
>NZ_VWPI01000118.1 GCF_015155755.1 Komagataeibacter sp. FXV3
GATCTGGCCCGCCTGGTACCACCGGACCGGACGGTCACGATTGCAGGCGTGGCTGCGGTGCCGCTGCGGATCTGGCCCGCACGGGGGACGGAACGGGCCGTCATCCTTGCCCTGCATGGCTTCAATGACAGCCGCGATGCATGGGAACACCCCGCCCCCGCGCTGAATGCAGCCGGCATGACCGTCATTGCCCCAGACCTGCCCGGTTTTGGCCAGACGGCGCAGCGTGGCGGATGGGCGGGAACGGACGCCCTGCTGCATACCGCATCCGGCCTTCTGACCACGATTGGGCGTGAACATCCCGGCGTGCCCGTATATGTCATGGGGGAAAGCATGGGCGGCGCGCTGGCCATCGTGCTGGCCTCCCGGCCCGATACGCCGCCCGTGGCGGGGTATATCCTGCTTGCCCCCGCGGTATGGGATCTGGATACCGGCACGCGCACGACCACGCACCTGATCGCAGCACTGGCCCCCCGGTGGCGGCTGAGCGGGCGTGAACTGCCCGTCCATGTCACGGCGGCCGATGACATGCTGGCCCTGGCCCGCCTGTATTATGACCCGCTGACCCTGCGGGACACCAGCACGACGGCGCTGTCCGGGCTGACAGACCTCATGCACCGCGCGGCACAGGCTGATGCGCACATGCACGGGCGCGTGCTGGTGATCTATGGCGGACATGACCAGATCATTCCCGCGCCAGCCATGGCACAAGCCTGGCGGCACATGCCACAGGACACGCGGCATGATTACATTCCCGGCGGCTACCACCTGCTTCTGCGCAGCCGTGACGCTGACCGGGTCACGGCGGACATGACCAGCTGGATCATCAGTCCCGACAGCTTCCTGCCTTCGGGCGGGGACATGGCGGCGGCAGCATGGATGGCGGACCAGAAAGGCCGCGCGGCCCCCCTGCCCGTCCTGCCGGGGTGGATGGACTGGGTCGCGCCGCAATGAATTTTCCTGATTTCAGGGGTGGCATTCGGCCTGATCCCGATGTATGCAGAGCGGAAGTGGACTCGTAGCTCAGCTGGATAGAGCGTCGCCCTCCGAAGGCGAAGGTCGAAGGTTCGAATCCTTTCGAGTCCGCCATATATCCTGAAAAATAACAGAAAACTGCGGTTTGATAATCGAGTTTGCCAATCTGTTCCAATCTTCGCATCGCATCTCCAGCCAGTTTCATCTGCCTGACAGCGCGCGCATGGCGTTCGGTCTTGGCCAGCATTCAATGCCCAGTGATGGCGACAAGCTGAATCTCGCAAACAACGATACTATATTTTGGTACTGGCATAGGTAAGCCAATTAAAGGCTTGGTATGTCGAATGAAACCCCGTCGCCGCAGTCGGCTGGCTCTTGCCGTCCAAAGACGCCTTCCAGAGCACTTCGTTACGGGCCATATGCTTCGGGTGCGATATTCCTTGAGCCTTATCCACAGGTTTTCAACCAGATGCCAATGTTCAATCCTGTACAAAATCAGGTGGAACGTCCCAGCCATCGCCTTGCGCGCAGGCCGGCGACAGGTGCTTGCATGGCGCCATGCACCCCGGACGAGGCAGGTGAAGGCGGGCTGATGGAAACGGGGCAGACAGGGATGCGTTGGCTGGAAGACACCTTACGGCATTCCCGTCATACGCAGTTCAGGGGCATCGTTTCATGGCAATACCACGCATACTCAGGATCACCCTTCTGGGGTCTATCATGTCATCGGGCATGGCCATGGTACTGGGCCGTAGCCAGACGGGCGCATATGGTCCGGGCGTAAACTGCACCGCGCACTGGCTGTATGGCGACGGGGCCGCGCATGTGGGCCGGGCGCGCGGACGGGTCACCCTCGTGGGGCTGGCCACCAACGCCGCCGCTACCATGTTCTGGGCATGGCTGTATGACAGGGCGCTGGGCAGGCAGCCGGGCCTTATGCGCAAGCTGGCTGTTACCGCAGCCCTCGGCCCGGTTGCGTATATGGTGGATTACAAGGCCACGCCAAAGCGCTTTACGCCGGGGTGGGAATTGGTAATGGCGCCGCGCAGGATGGCGCTGGTCTATCTCTCGATGGTTATCGGCATGGCGCTGGGCGCGCGCAGGCGCGGGGTAGATGCGGACGCTGTCCGGCCATGACATTACGGATCCATGACGGATGCGAAGCCACCGCCACCCGCACCCCGCTAGAAGGCGGCCTGCTGGGCTGGGCTGCGGTATCCATGCTGGGAATGTGCCTGTTGGGTGTGCGCTTGGTGCCCCGGCCACTTGCGCCCCTGGTGCTGCGGTTTGCGCGCATATGGGTGGCAGGGCTGTTCTGCTTCTTTGGCGGGGTACATCGGGGTGCGAGTTTTTACAACCCGCGTGGGCCGCAACTGTCCGACCCGGTCATTTTCCTGGCCATGCACTTCATGGGGCTGGGCATCATGATCCTGCCGCCGCAAGCCGCGTGGCGCCTGGCCGCGCCGGGCATGCTGGCCACGCTGGGCAGTGACCTATACCTGGCGCGTGGGCACAGGCTGCCGCGTTTTTTCCTGCGCCTGCGCCCGCTGCAGCTTATGGTGGCATCCGGCCTGATTGCACTGCTGGGCCAGATCGGGCAGGCGCATGCCGGGCGGGCGCAATCAGGTTGATTACGCCCTTGCGGCGGATTCAGGCAGGACATGACCTGTACCATCCTGCGTCCGGGTATGCCGGGAAAATAAACCGGCGTTCATCTCGTTAATGTTGCAGCATGGCTGTGCCCTGTGGTGACGGGTAACATCTCATTCCATGATATGGCACGGTTACACGCATGGCGGTTGCAGCCGTCATGACCGGTTCACGAACACGGAGCATATCCATGACCCAGGCGTCTGTTACGGAAACTACGACAATCCGGGGACTGAAACATCCCGTCTCGCGTATTGCGCTTGGCACATGGGCCATTGGCGGATGGATGTGGGGCGGCCCGGATGACCGCAACGCCATTGCCACCATTCAGGAAGCTGTAGATCTGGGCATAACGCTGGTCGATACGGCCCCCGTCTATGGCTTTGGCCATTCGGAAGAAATCGTGGGGCAGGCCCTTGCCGGGCGGCGTGACAGGGTGGCGATCGCGACCAAGGTCGGGCTGGATTGGAAGGACGACCACAAACCGTTCCGCAATACGTCACCGGCCCGTATCCGCAAGGAAATCGAGGATTCGCTGCGCCGCCTGCGCACCGATTACATCGACCTGTATCAGGTCCACTGGCCTGATTCCGCCGTGCCGATGGATGAAACCGCACGCACGCTGGAAGATCTGGTCAAGGAAGGCAAGGTTCTGGCGCTTGGGGTCAGCAACTTCACCATTGCCCAGATGGATGCCTTCCGTGCGGTCGCCCCGCTGGCTGCGGTGCAGCCACCTTACAACCTGTTTGAACGCGGGATGGAGCATGACATTCTGCCCTACGCACGCCAGCATGACCTGACCATCCTTGCGTATGGCCCGCTGTGCCGTGGCCTGCTGTCGGGCAAGATGACGGCGCAGACGAAATTTGGTGCAGATGACCTGCGCAGTGCGGACCCGAAGTTCCAGCCACCCCGCTTTGCCCAATATCTGGAAGCCGTGCGCCAGTTGCAGGACTTCGCGCGCGAGAAACATGGCAAGTCGCTGCTGGCGCTGGCCATTCGCTGGGTACTTGATCAGGGACCGACCATTGCCCTGTGGGGCGCACGCCGCCCGGACCAGATCGCAGCGGTTGCCGACGCAATCGGCTGGCACCTGAGTGCCGATGACCTGCGCGAAATCGATACAATCCTCAGGACCTGCATCAAGGATCCGGTCGGGCCGGAGTTCATGGCGCCTCCGGGTCGCTGACAAGGTTTCGTACCCCGATGACCAGAGACAGGCTGCTCCGCCTCCATTTCATTGCCCATGAAAATGCTCAGGACGGGCTTCTGACCGCGCAACCGGATGGTACATATAAAAGCGGCGCGTGGGGCAAAATGCGGAAAATCCTGCCACAGGTCATCGGGGCCGAAATCCACCTGCACGAAAACCAGAGGGCGGCATCATGGTGCCGCGGGCGCATTACCGCATGGGAACATGCGGAAAATCATCCCGGCCGCATCACCTTCACATTCATGCCGGACAAAACCATCGCACCCGCCACGGCCAGGCGATGGGGCATGGAACAGGCCCGCGTATGGGATGGTTGCGACAGTATGGAAAACACCTGACCATGACAGGCCACCCCGCATGGAAATGGATCGCACACGGGACGGCCGGGTTACCGAAATACCCACTCGGATCGGTCAGATACCATAAGATCGCTGCCTGATCTTACGAATAGCGCCCCCATGGTGTCTGCATTCATATTGACTGAACGGGCGTGTCCCGCAAAATCGGCATGAACAGAAAACGTCAGCCATGCTGATCGCAGCGATTCCCGACCCGGGCGGGGCAAATGGAGCGACCGATGACACCCTTTCCCCTGCGGGGCATGCTTGTGGCCAGCGCCTGCGCGCTTGGTTTCTTCCACCTACCCTGCATCCTGCGCCCGGCCCATGCGCAGCAGGCGGAAGAACACCATGGCCCCACAGCGGAACAGCGCGCGGAAATCCAGCGTGCGGTGCATGAGGCCATCCAGCAGGACATACGCAAGGTGGCGCAGTACAAACTGCCCAAGGACTTCTTCGCCCGTATGCTGCCCCTGATCCGGCAGATCAGGCGGGCCAACATCATTCCCCCGACCCAGACCACCAACATGACGCTGGCCACCACCATCCGACGCACGCAGGCCATGCCACAGCTTCTGGCAATCCTGCAGCAGCATGACATGTCGGCGGAGGATTTTGTCATGAGCCTGACCACGTTCGAAATGACAAACGCCATGGTCCAGGCGCCCCCGCAAAAGACAAAAGACACACCGAAGCTTGATAAGGATAACGTCAGACTGATCCAGTCCCATCAGGCACTGGCGCAGGCGCTGGTGCATGATATGGATAGCGAAAGCGAACACCTGCAATAAAAGACCATGAAACTTTCTGATGAAGCTTTTTTCAAAAAGCTTCAAGGAACACCGCATTTTTGGAAAAAGGCGGCACTCAAAAACTTTTATCATTTCTTATCAATATTTTATTTTGCGGTTCTGTTTCCCGGGCAATGCCATCGCGACAGCATGGCAGATGTCAGGGTGCAGCTATTGCCAGTCGTGCAATCTTTCCGGATATGACCGGCATTACTGAACACATACCGTTGTAAAGGCTGGCGCGTGCCGGTCCGGTCGTGTGGATGATGGACGGTGTTGGTCATGCAGACCGGAACAGGCAGATCGGACTCTGGGGCAACGACGGACGGCGTACCCACCCGCAATGGGCTGCGTGCACGGCTGCATGATATCCTGGCCGGCCTGTCGCTTGCCTCCATGAACATTCCGCAGGTTCTGGGCTACACACGCATTGCCGCCATGCCAGCGGTAACGGGGCTGTACACGGTGTTGCTGCCGCTGGTGGCGTTCGCGTGTTTCGGGGCCTCGAAACATCTGGTCGTCGCAGCCGATTCCGCCACCGCCGCCATTTTTTCCAGCGCGGTGGGCCGCATGGCGACACCGGGCAGCACGCATTACATGGCGCTGGTCAGCATGGTTGCCCTGCTCAGCGCGGGCTTCCTGCTGGTGGCGCGCCTGTTCCGCCTGGGCTTTCTGGCGGATTTCCTTTCCCGCACTGTGCTCGTGGGGTTCCTTGCCGGGGTGGGGGTCCAGGTGGCACTTGCCATGACGCGCGACATGCTGGGCATTACCACCACGGCGCATAACCCGCTACTGCAGCTGTTCCAGACACTGGCACGGCTTTCGCATGTCAATGTCCCGACCCTGCTGCTGTCTGCCTGCATCGTGGCCATTATCATGACAGGGGACCGGCTGATGCCGCGTGTGCCGCTAGCGCTGGTGACCGTGGTGGGCACGATCGTGGCCAGCATGACCTGGGGCCTGTCGCGGTTCGGGATCGAGACCATCGGTCCGATTGCGGGGGGCCTGCCCCGCCTGTCCATCCCCGCGGTGTCATGGAATGACGTACTGGCGCTACTGCCGGCCACGACATCATGCGTTTTTGTCATCATTGCGCAAAGTGCCGCGACATCACGCGCCTTTGCCCTGCGCTTTCATGACCCGGTGGATGACAACGCAGACATACTGGGTCTGTGCGCCGCCAATGCGGCGGCGGGGCTGAGCGGGACATTCACCGTAAACGGCAGTCCGACCCAGACCGCGATGGCCGTGCGGGCTGGCGCGCGCAGCCAGCTTGCGCAGCTGACATTTGCCATTGTCACGATGCTGGTGCTGGTGTTCCTGACCACGCCGCTGCAGTACCTGCCACGCTGCGTACTGGCATCCATCGTCTTTACCGTGGCGCTGGGCATGATCGACCTGCGGGCGATGGCCGCCATCCGGCGTGAAAGCCCCGGCGAGTTCGGGCTGGCGCTGGTGACCGCCGCCGCTGTTGTGGGCATCGGGGTGGAACAGGGCATCTTCCTTGCCATCGCGCTGTCGCTGTTCCGCCATGTGCGGCACAGCTACGAACCCCATACGATGATCCTGCGCCGCGATGGGCAGTCCGGCCTGCTGGAACCCTATGACGTAAGACCCGGACAGCAGACCGCGCCGGGGCTGATTGTCTATCGCTTCTGTGCCGATCTGTTCTATGCCAACGCCACGCGCTTCGCGCATGACATACGGGTGCTGGTTGACAATGCCCCCATCCCCGTCCGGTGCCTTGTGATCGACGCCAGCGCGATTACGGATATCGACTTTTCCGCCGCAAGCGACCTGCGCGACCTGTTCACGGCCCTGCGCGCCCGGCATGTGACCGTAATATTTGGCCGCGTCACCCCTTACCTGCGGGCCGACATGGACCGCCATCGTATCACCCCGGTCATCGGGCCTGACAATATCCATGCGCAGCTCCATACCGCCATCGCAGCGGCGCGACAGGTGATGGCAGGCAGCGACATCCCCTCTCCCACGATACATTAGGACATGTCAGGGATAGGGCGCAGGATTCTTTTGTTTGATACCTGCATGCATTCTGAATATATTTCATATTGTCAGAAGCGAAAAATAAAATACCCGCCTGACAAAACATAAAATAACGCAAAATATAATTGTGCGTTATTTGAAATAATACTCAAAATGCAACAAGCGGGGTGCTGGACTATTGCGCCCTGCCGACAGGATGAAAACCATGGTTTCTTCCAATGCACGCATTCCTTCCGCCTGGACCATTGCGGATGCACTGAAAGTGCATGCCGATGACCCGACCACCACCATGCCCGTCATTGCCCAGGATTTTCCGGTCATTGATGATGCGCTGTGGCAGTGGGACACCGGCGCCCTGCGCCGCATCACGGGCGAGACGGTTACCTTCAAGGGCTGGTACGTCATGTGGTCGCTCGTAGCCGAGCGCGCCCAGACCGGCAATGATGCCGCAGGCTGGCACAACCGCAACGCCTTTGCCTTTATCGGCTATTACTACAGCCGTAATGGCATTGACTGGACATTTGGCGGCCGTCTGCTCAACAAAAGCGCTGACCTGCGGCCCGATGAATGGTCGGGCAGCCTGATCATGCGCAAGGGGAGCGAGAACGTGCTCGACATGTTCTACACCTCCGTCAACACCGATACGAACCAGAGCGTACCTTCGGTTTCCTCCGGTCGCATCTATGCCGATGATACCGGTGTCTGGTTTGACGGGTTCGAAACCACGACCGAGATGTTCTCGGCCGATGGGCTGCATTACGCCAATGCGTCGCAGGACCCGTATTTCGACTTCCGTGATCCCCATCCGTTCATCAACCCGGCAGACGGACAGGTCTACTGCCTGTTTGAAGGCAACGTACCGGGCATGCGCGGTGAGTTTGTCATTACCGACCGTGAGGCGGGCAAGCTGCCGCCGGGCTACAATATTGGTGAAGGTGCCCAGTACGGGGCGGCTGCCATCGGCATTGCCCGCCTGGTTTCCTCTTACGAGAAAGGCGATTTCTCACGGTGGGAAATGCTGCCTGCGCTGGTTACCGCCCTTGGGGTGAATGACCAGACCGAGCGGCCACATGTGGTGTTTCATAACGGGCTGACCTACATCTTCACCATCAGCCACCATTCCACCTATACCGGCGGGCTGGAAGGGCCGGACGGCGTATATGGCTTTGTTTCGCGCCATGGTATTTTCGGTTCCTATACACCCCTGAACAGTTCGGGGCTGGTACTGGGTAATCCGTCATCCGCGCCATATGAAACGTACAGCCACTTCGTAGATCCGATGGGGTATGTGCAGTCCTTTATCGATACGCTGCCTGCACCGGGCACAGACCCGCAGAACCCGGCAACTTACCGTATTGGTGGCACGCTTGCCCCCACAGTGCGCATTGCACTGGTGGATGACCGGACATTCCTGACGGAAGTGCATGATTACGGGCAGATCTTTGCCTTTGACGAATGGGCCGATAGCCGCCAGCCGGATATCCGTCCCGCCACCTGAACATCATGTTCCAAACTTTGGGGAAGGTCGCCATGCGTGGCGGCCTTTCCTGACGGAAATCTGTGCCATGGATTACCCGATCTCACTTCAGAACATCCTTTCCCTGTTACCTACGCAATATGCGGGAGATGCTGTTGTCATCCTCTCTTTCATCATTTCGACCTGTGCATTACTGGCGCGTTTCTGTCGTGGGCCTGCACCGGGGTCGAAATGGGCCGTGGCATGGACGCTTGTAACGGCCCTGGCACAGACGCGCGGCGCAAACCCGCTTTCTGACCGTACGACAGTAGCCCCGCCTGAACAGAACACACCCCCTTCTTCAGATGGAAGCCATCAGGTCAAGCCATGCCTTCCCAAACCACCATCCGTACCGATCACCCCACGACACCAGCAGAAATGATAACTGGCGAGCAGATCCAGTTTTTACTTCAGAATTATTTAAAACATTCAAAAAAAGTAGATGAAACATATTGATCATGCCCGGCCATTCCCCTGTCCCGGGATATGGATCTGTAATGATTTCGTGCCGGCCCGGAGCCGATCGGCGCGGCCGCAGTTCTGGCAGGCCAATATGGCGTCAACACCCAAGATCTGTAGTCGCGTGAGCATGACCATAGGGAATCGCGCCTGAAGGGTGAATGTTATGTTGGCTGCCTTTTTGAAAACGCGGCATTCAAAAACTTTTTTTTATTCAGTCATTTCCAAACAGCTTCCGCAGCCCACCCATGACAGGTGCCACCACCGGTCATGGCCGCCATCGGTTGTCCATACCGTACCAAGGCGATACGATACCCGCTGTCGCACATCATTTCCGGACAGGATGGGAACAGGTCATGCAATGGGGTTGGGTCAGTGCGGCAACCACCATCACTTTCCAGATCCTGTTCATCATCCGCGTCCTACTCCGGCCCCACCGGCAGCCTGCATCACGCGTGGCATGGGTGGCCATTATCGGCTCCCTGCCCATCCTTGGCATGCTTGCCTACCTGATGCTGGGCGAGACCCATCTGAACGTGCGGATCCTCCAGCGTATCCGTACGGCGATAAGGCAGCTGCCCATTCCCGGCAAGACCAGCAACGCACTGATCGATGCCGAACATGATTTCGGGCTGCATCCGCGTCTTGCCCCGCTGTTCCGCGTTGGACAGTCCATCAGTGGTTATCCCCCCATGGGGGGCAACAACGCAGCCCTCATGGCGGATTCCGACGCCGCCATCACCGCCATGGTGGATGATATCAATGCGGCGCGGAAGCATGTGCATATCAGTTTCTATATCTGGCTGTCCGACAATAACGGCATGAAGGTGGTCGAGGCCCTGAAACGCGCGGCAGGGCGTGGCGTGACGTGTCGCGTCATGGCGGATGACCTGGGATCACGGCGCCTGATCCACAGCCATCACTGGCGGGACATGCAGGCGGCGGGTGTGCGGCTGGTGCGTGCGCTACCCATCGGCAACCTGCTGCAACGTCCCTTTCGCGGGCGGTTTGACATGCGCAACCACCGCAAGATTGTCGTCATTGACAACCGTGTAACCTATTGCGGCAGCCAGAACTGCGCCGATGCGGCGTTCCGGGTCAAGCCGCGCTTCGCCCCATGGGTTGACTTGGTCACACGGTTTGAAGGCCCTGTCGTGCTGCAGAACCAGCACCTGTTCGCAACCGACTGGTTCGGCCATACCGATGAAGACCTGACCGAACTGCTGGCCACGGCAGACATGCCGGCAGGGGATGGCTTCGTGGCCCAAGTCATCGGGACAAGTGCCGCCGTGCGCTATGCCGCGATGCCGGAAATTTTTGTATCCCTGATGAATGCGGCGGCACGGGACCTGACGGTGACAACACCCTATTACGTCCCTGACGAACCCATACAGGCCGCCCTGTGCGCGGCCGCGCGACGTGGCGTGAACACAACACTTACTGTTCCCACCCGCAATGATTCATGGATCGTCGCTGGCGCCAGCCGTAGCTATTACCGTGAATTGCTGGAAGCGGGGGTCAAGCTGTATGAATACCCGCACGGCCTGCTGCATACCAAAGCGCTGACAGTGGATGGGAAAATGACCATGATCGGGTCCGCCAACCTGGACCGGCGCAGCTTTGACCTCAATTTCGAAAACAATATTCTGTTCGTTGACCCTGCGTTCACGGCTGACATCCATGCACGCCAGCAGACCTATACCAGTGCCGCCACGCCCATCACGCTGGATATGGTCATGAACTGGCCGAAATACCGCATCCTGTGGAACAATGTGCTGGCGATGGTCGGCCCCGTTTTGTGAATAGGCATGATATAATATCAGCCCTTGAAAATTCTCCTGCCGGAACCGACATCTAGGACAAGAGCCCGACCGATTGCACGGGTAACCTGCATCGAATGGTAACAGGAGAAACCGGATCATGAGTGCCGCTGAAAACCTTCGCAAGCTCAGCCCTGAAGACATTCAGGAAATCACGAAGCATTTTGAAAAATCCCTGCACCAGCACAAATCTGAACTGCACAAGCAGATTACGGATCATCTGGCTGGCCTGAAGGGGGAAGTCCGCCTGCATGAAAACAAGATCCCGACCTACTGCAAGGTGTTCGGTTTCCTGATTCTCGCGGCAGCGTCCGTGGTCAGCTATGCCTTTGGTCGCAAGTCCGCGGAATAATCCGCCCTATCCCATCTGACCTGCCGCATATCCATGTAGCGGGTCAGGAACGGGAAACAGGTTATTTATCAGTCTTGGCTGTCGTAATGGAAGCCGGCACCGGTGTCGCTGTCGTAATGGATGTGGGCGCTGGTGTGGTTTCTTCTGCAGGTACTGCCGGCGTTCTGGGGGGATGGAACGCGGAAATCGGCCCCAGCGGGCCACGCTTTACATGCCGCATTGACGCAACCGGTTTGCGTACGCATCCACGTGTCACAATTGAACAGACCCCGTCAGAGCCGATGATTTCGTCATCATCGCCGCTGTAATGCAGGTCCACCACCTTGTCATCCTCGATCCGGATATCCGCGACACAGGTCTTGCCTGCGCCGCCTACGGTTGTTTCCGTCAGGTTGACCAGTGTCTGGAGGGGGACGAACGTTGAATCGTTCGTGGACGGGATATTTAGCGTGCGCGAATATTCAAATATCTGCACGTGATCGTCTATTTTCTTGATCTTGTCGGGAATGCCCACACATGACTGCACATCCGTGCTGTTCATGCCGATCATGGCAAGCTGCGCACGGTGCGCGGTACGGGAATCCGTATAACCACACCCGGCAAGGCCACCGACAGGCAACAGGACAATACACACGCCACCGATACGCGACAGGAAAGCATGGAAAAGGCGGTTGCTGCGGTAGGTCTCAACTATCATGCGGCTCAGTTACTCCGGGATGGGGACGGCAGTTCTGACAAGGCGGTTTCTGGTTCGGCCTTCATCAATCATCTTTCGCATATACGAAACAAGAATTCATGAAGGAAATCCCGTTTTCATGCACCCTGTCCATTCAGTCACACCGAATGTATAGCATTACGGCGTATGCTGGTATGAGGTTTTGTGTAAACCGTCCGGAATCCGCTTTCCCTGTCCGGTCGATGAATTCAGTGCGCGATGCCGGATCTGTCATACAATCCTGATAGAATTTCCGGGTGAATTTTTCCAGACAGATCCAGAAAACGCTTTCTTTTTAAAAAAAGCGCTATCAGAAAATTTGTTTATTATTAACTGGTTATTTTAATCCGCTTCTTGAAAAGTGCTTAAAAAGTCAGGCTAGGACATATCTTACAATCATAAGAAAGTTTTTGATGAAGCTTTTTTCAAAAAGCTTCGAATACCGCCGCATTTCAAAAAAAAGGCGGTGCCTGAAAACTTTTTTATCAATGAATTGTTTTCAAAAAATTTTTTATGCCAGATCGAAAGCGGACCGGCGTGGCAGGGATGATGATGTCATATCCGTCAGGCGGGGCAAATGATTGTGCATGACACTGGCAATCAGGTCATAATCCTGACCATAGATCTGGCGTATGCGTGCCATCTGGTCCGCACTGGGCATTTCGCTCCCACCGCCACCCACATTGGCATGACCGATGGGGGCAGGTGTATAATTCCGGACAAAATCCTGTATGCGGCACATGTCATCAAGCAGGAACAGGCGGTCCACCGCAACTTGCCCATGCTCATCGGTCAGGTACCAGGACTGGGGGCGGAAGATATGGTCCATGTCATACTGTGAATGGACATGGGCGATATGGTCCAAGGCGTCATCAATCCCGTTGAAGGCCATATAGGCCGGGCGGAATCCCTGCGCCACATGCCGCGCCGCGCTGCCACCCGCGCGGGCATAACGATAGGCGGACATGAAACGCCGCACCGGATCGCGCAGGATGGCAAAGGAAGGGAAGCCCGTCAGGTCGGGCATGCGACGCCGGAAATACCGGATGGTTTCATGCCCGATATCCATGCCGTACAGGGCACGCGCCACGGATGTCCCGGCATTCTTGGGCACATGGATAAACAGCACGCCCCGCGCACGTACCATATCCGCACGTTTAAGCCGCTTGGGACCAGGGGGATAGGGAATACGCAACGTCGCCAGACGTTCATGCACATCACTGGACATTCTGACCCGGAGGATAGGTTGCAGCAGCGTTTGCATGAACACGTCCATTCCACATGGGTTGATGTAATCAACAGGATCGGCACAGTATTATGCTGGCTGAAACCTTACGATGTATGAATAAAGGAAACGAAATGAAACGATTGCGCGGATTGGGCGGAACATGCAGGCGGTCCGTACAAGGCAATTCACCTTTCCCCGGCAGGAATGGATCTGTGCGGAGGTGCTCCTGACACCTGTCCACAAGATCTGCAGTCCGTATATCCCAACCCCGGACAATTGCCTGTTATCGCGGCATGTCCTGTTTTCAAGACCGGATACCAGCACATCATCTGGATCGCCGCATGCATACGCCATGCCGCTGTCTGACATGGCGAGACGTATCAGACCTGCCATGTTGAGCCACATTCCTGTATTTTACAGAAAGTAAAATAAATGGATTGCACTATTCAATAATTAATGAAATTTCCTGTCATTTCATTGATAATTTACTTACTGATAGCAATGGGCCGTCCACTCGTTCCAGCCAGGCTATCCGCATGGTTTCCGATGCGGCGAAACAGGTAAAACAAAATATAAATAAATTGGATATAAGTATTTATTAAAAAGACAATGACATAATCCGTATCAGTCTCTTTTTGAAATTCTTTAGATCACGAAGGCGTCAATCCCCATTTCGTGTGTTGCTGACACGAAGGAATCAATTTTAAAAATCAATTCATGTTCCGCATCCTCAAAATAACAGGACGCGCATCACCTGATGGATTGTATTTTTTATATAAAAAATTAGGACTATTACTATGCATAATGGCCTGTTTTTATTTAAACCCATCCTGGGCGCACAAACCTGTTGCAGATCAGCCTGCACGGGGACAGCCGTCTTTACTGGTGCCCCAACCCCATGCCGAACTGCATGAAACATCAACAGCATTGCATGCCACGGTCTCGACACGCCTGAATACCATCTTCAGGACGGAAGGGCTGTCCATCCTGCTGAACAATCGCGAAGACGCGCTGCGCGTCCGTGACCTGTCGGCGGGATATTATGCCGCGTCCGAGGCACCGGGCCATATCCTGCCCCAGATCAGCGCTTTCCGTTCCCGCCTGCAGCGTCAGGGCATGACATTTTCGTTCACGTACAAGGGCGAGGCGATGGCCGATGTGGGTGGTGGTATCTCCCGTGGCATGGATTACGTCCATGAACTGACACTGCAGACCCAGTTTGATCTGGGCCGCCTGTTCGGGTTCAAGGGCTGGACGATCCATACCCTGCTTATGGAACGCGTGGGACGCGAGGTCTCGCATGACCGGGTGGGCGATTACAATATCAGCCTTATGGAGGTATACAGCCTGTCCGGGCATTCGGTCGCGCACCTGACGGATATGTACGCGCAGAAATCATTCCTGCATAATTCCGTTGACCTCGCGTTTGGCCGCATGGCGCTGACCCACGTATTCGCCACGTCACCGCTGCTGTGCAGTTTCATGATGACGTGTTCGGCGCCCGTTGCCATCAAGCTTGATGCAGGCTTCAGCGTCTATCCCAAGGCGACATGGGGCGGACGGGTGCGCCTGCGGCCAACACGCGATACGCTGGTACAGATCGGTGCCTACAGCGTCAGCCCATTGAATGAGGACATAAGCGGTTGGGCGTGGGCTGGGGAAAAAAGCACCGGCCTCATGATACCGGTTGAATTCGCATGGCAGCCCTTTTTCGGACCACGGAAGCTGCCCGGTCATTACGTGCTTGGCTTTGCGCATGACACTACCCGATATGCCGACAACCTTGGCGACATTCCGGCCAACAGCACCGTTCGCCGCCATGGTGGCGAAGCACGCGACACCTTCTATGTGGAAGCCGACCAGATGCTGTACCGCAAGGGTGGCCATAACCAGATGGCCGGTGGCTACGCACTGGCCGGTTACATCCACAATACGCCGGATGTATCGGTCATATCGGACGAATTCTATGTCGGGTCATCCCTGCTGGGCATCATTCCCCACCGCCCGCATGACCGCTTTGGCGTGATGTATTCCTACTACCGCATAAGCCCGCGCACCGAACTGGGCCAGGAACTGCGCATGGATGCGGGCATGGCGCTGGGGCCGCATGTCAACGGCCCACAGACCCATGCTTCCGTGCTGGAAGCTTATTACGGCGTGCCGATCTATCCCGGCATTCTGGTCCAGCCGGAGTTCCAGTACATGATGCGCCCCGGTGAAACCGCGCACATTCCCAATGCCGAAGTGGTGGGGCTGAAAGTTATCGGCACCCTGTAACCCGCATCCGTTCCCATGGAACGGGAGGAGAAACGACATGTTCACCACCCTGAAATCGCTGTTTTCGCGCAAATCCATACCGGATGCGGCGCATTCCCCCCTTATCGGCCAGTTACGCCAGATCGTGGGGGATGCCCATGTCCTGACCGATCCGG
Source organism: Komagataeibacter sp. FXV3 (assembly GCF_015155755.1). Taxonomy (GTDB): domain Bacteria; phylum Pseudomonadota; class Alphaproteobacteria; order Acetobacterales; family Acetobacteraceae; genus Komagataeibacter. Next base: position 15,497 of record NZ_VWPI01000118.1, read on the forward strand.
CGCAAACTCTGCCCTTCCGCCGTGGTTTCCGCTTTGGCATGGGTAACGCGCTGGCGGTGGTGCATCCCGGCACGCTGGTGGAACAGTGGCGGGTGGTGCAGGCGTGCATCCAGGCGGACAAGATCGTGCTGATGCAGGCGGCCAATACCGGCATCACGGGTGGTTCGACCCCCGACGGAAATGATTATGACCGCGACATTGTCATCATAAGTGGCATGCGGCTGAAAAAGATATTTGTCATTGGCGGGGGCAGGCAGGTCATCTGCCTGCCGGGTGCGACACTGGATCAGCTTGAACGCACGCTGGCGCCACTGGGGCGTGAACCACATTCGGTGATCGGGTCATCATGCATCGGGGCAGCGGTGTTCGGCGGGGTCAGCAACAATTCCGGCGGCGCGCTGGTGCAGCGCGGGCCAGCCTTTACCCAGATGTCGGTTTTCGCGCAGGTGGATGACAGCGGCACGCTGCACCTTGTCAATCACCTTGGTGTCGAACTGGGCACGGACCCTGAAGAGATACTGGGCAGGCTGGACCGTGGCGTGATCGCCGAGAACACCATCAACTGGCATGCCGGAAAGGGCCATGACGACAATTACGCAACCCATGTGCGTGATGTGGATGCGGATACCCCTGCCCGCTACAATGCCGATCCTGCCCGCCTGTTCGAAGGGGCGGGCTGTGCCGGACGCATGGCACTGTTTGCCGTGCGGCTGGATACCTTCCCGGCAGAAAAAAATCCCGCCGTTTTCTATATCGGGACCAACAATCCCGATGAGCTTGAGGACATCCGCCGCCATATCCTGAGATCGTTTTCCGAACTGCCGATCGCGGGCGAATACATCCATCGCGACGCCTTCGACATTGCCGAGGAATATGGCAAGGACACATTCCTGATCATCCGCGCCATTGGCACGCGTCGCCTGCCCATGCTGTTTGCACTCAAGAACCGTTTTGACCGGCTGGCCGAACGGATTCCCTTCCTGCCCGGCAACATGAGCGACCGGCTGCTGCAGGCCGCAAGCCGCCTGTTTCCCCGCCACCTGCCCAGACGCATGTACGATTTCCGCGACCGCTTCGAACATCACCTGATGCTGAAGGTCAGTGGGCATCTGGCATCCGAAGCCCGGACCTACCTGGACGGCTTCTGCGCAAGGAACGGCACCCGCTATTTCGCCTGCACGCCGGATGAAGGGGCAAAGGCATTCCTGCACCGTTTTGCCGCAGCAGGAGCCGCCATCCGCTACCGCACCACGCATCACCGCACGGTGGAAGATATCGTCGCCCTGGATGTCGCGCTGCGCCGCAATGACCGCCAATGGTCGGAAACGCTGCCCTCCGACATTGATCGAAAGCTGATCGTCAAACTCTATTACGGGCATTTCCTGTGTCACGTCATGCATCAGGACTACATCGTGCGCAAAGGCCATGCCTGCCCCCCGATCGAGGCGCAGATGCTCCCCCTTCTGGACCGGCGCGGCGCGCGGTACCCGGCGGAACATAATTATGGGCACCTGTATGCCGCGCCGCCGGCATTGCAGCAGCATTACCGCACGCTTGATCCGTGCAACTGCTTCAACCCCGGTATTGGCAAGACCACCAAGCGCCGCAACTGGCAGGCGCAAAGCGTTTCCTGACCCTGTTCCCATGCGCAGGAGCCCGGGCATGAGCGGCGCACAGGGCAGCGACCTGAACCGCAGCCCGGTCGCCTGGATCATGCCGAAGGCGCATCCATTCCGCTGCATTCATGCGTGCGTGAAGCCCGGCCACGTGGCGCGGTGATAAACGGCAATCACCCCATTGATCAGGCCGAGGCCGCCGAACGCCTCATTGCCGCTCCCGAACATGAACGCATGCATGACGCGCGCCTGTGGACCTGCGGCAGAAACGCGACCGGGGTGAACGCAGCCAGCAACTGGATGATGAAGAACCCAGCCATGTCATGGTACCTGCCGTGCACAAGCTGCGTTCGGTCGTGGCGGAAACCGGGCGCCGCTTTCCCCCCATCCCCATCATATGTGGGGATGCAGGGTCTGTTCCGGTTTCGCCACCACGGCGTGGGTGGCGCTGGTCAACGGGTGCGGCACGACTTCACGGGGCTTTTTCACCTGCCGGCGGACATAGTATTCCGCCAGCCCCACCAGCCCGAACCCGATAAAGGCAAAACACGAGGACAGGACCGGCAGGCCGCCATACGACCAGTGGGTATCCACGATATAACTGCCCGCCCACGCGCCGACCGCGTTGCCGAAATTGAAGGAACTCTGGTTCATGACGGCGGCAATGTTGGGCGCGGATCCGGCACAGGCAACCACGTATGTCTGTAGCGGGGCCATGGGCGCATAGATGAACACACCCCACAGGAACAGCAGCACAAGGCAGGCCCATGGATGCAGGCTACCGGGCACCAGCAGCACCTGCACGATCGCAACAGCAGCCATAAGCCCGGCACATGATGGCAGCATCTTCCAATCCGCCAGTTTCCCACCCAGCAGGTTGCCCAGGCACAGCCCACCCCCGATCATGAGCAGGATGACATCAATCGCATGCGTGCTGAAGCCGGATCGGGTCTGCAGGAACGGGGTGATGTAGGTGAACAGGGTAAACATGCTCGACGACGTGCACATTGAAACCAGCATCATGGTCACGACCAGCGGATGCAGCATGGCCCGGAACTGCGCCGATAGCGGAATGGCGGGACCACTGGCCCGGTCCTGCGGAATCCACAGCCACATGGTGGTCCATGCCAGCACGCCCACGGCACAGATCAGCCAGAACGCCATGCGCCACGATGTCATCTGCGCCACGACGGTACCCATGGGCACGCCAAGGATCATGGCCAGTGTCAGCCCGATATAGACCAGCGACAGGGCTTCCGCCCGTCTGGCGGGGGGCACGACCTGCGCTGCCATGATGGACGCCGCGCCATAGAATGTCCCATGCGAAAATGATGTCAGCACGCGCGCCAGCATGAGGCTGGCATAACTCGGCGCCAGGGCGCTGCATGCATTGCCCGCGATGAAGATCGCCATGGTCAGCAGCAGTGTTGCACGGCGTGACAGGCTGTTGGTCAGGATCGCCACCAACGGCGATGCAATGGTCACCCCGATGGCGTAGCCCGATACCAGCAGTCCCGCCTGCGCGATGGAGACATGCAACCCGGCCGAAAGCTGGGGCAGCAGCCCCATGACGATGGTTTCCGTCGTGCCAAGGCCAAACGCCCCGATCGCAAGGGCCAGCAACGCAACAGGCAAGATACGCGTCCTTGAGTTTACGGTAGCGGCCCATGCCGCCACGCCGGAAGAAGGGTTGGACGCATCGGAAAACGGATGCGCCCTTTCCCATCCGTAACCGTCGATCATGGCGGTCTGTCTGCCCGGGTGGGAAAAGGCGGCTGTACCAGATTTCTGCGTTCCTGACCGCAGGGAAATGCAGGTAATTTGGAAATATATTTTATGCAGGGACCTGATACTCGTGCAGGAACACAAACTTAATACATATCTCTTATTTTAATGTTTTCTGTCCGCATTACCGTATCCGTTGCCCCGCCGTAGGCTGACCAATGGCGTCACCGGTGCGATGGCCGCACACCGTGCGGCGTCCCATGAATGGATCAGGATACGAATGACCTGGCGCAACGCGTCACGATCCGCCATCAGGCGCTTTGCCTCCCCCTGTCTTACGCGATCATTCTGTCCGAACAGGGCTGTCTCATATCCCATCTGCCGCCCCATTTCGACATCGGGCAATGATGACAGCGGGGCGTAGGATAATGACAGGCTGACCTGCTGGCTGCTGGTGCGGCTGGCATCGGTGGCAAGGCCAATGGTCGGGGCGGTTGTCAGCGTCCCCACACTGAATTCACCGCCACGGGTAAAGCTGCCGGCAAGCTGCAGCATCACATCCCCCGCAATCGTGCCCATCACGGGGTCCGCTGTCTGCTGGGCGCACTGGGCAGCCCGCACCGTCTGGCTGAAACGGGCATCCTGCTGTGCGGTCCAGTCGCCTGCATGTGAAATAGGCACTGCCCCCGCCCGCGCCAGCGTGGACTGTATGCCCGCCATGGCGGCCGGGATCGTGGTCTGTACGGCCCGGCCATGTGTACAACCGGACAGGCATGCGGCAATGACCAGCATGGGCATAAGGATTTTCATGATCATCCTGCAAACGGGAACGTTGATGGCGCTTTCAGCGGGCGATGGAGGAGGGCATGCCTGTAAGGTAGGCTTCATTGCTGGCAACAAGGGCATCCCAATCCTGCCCCGTGGGGGCCAGGATCCCGCCCGGCAGCAACTGCCGCCATGCCAGACCATGGGCTTCCATCAGGCGGCTGCGCAGCCACCGCCACGTCGCCTTCTGCAGGCTGCCCCATGTCAGCAGCGTGACAAGGTCGGTATCCGCCGTGCCGTCATAATCCCATAACAGCAGGCAGTGACCACCCGCGCTACCCGGTGTCGGGTCACCATGGCTGGCGGGCGTGACAGCATCCCATACCCGGGCAAGGTTGCCCGTGGTATCTTCCCACATATCCGCCTGCGCAAGCCGCACCCCCAGATAGGCGGCGGACAACCCCGCCGTGATATTGCGGATGCCATTCAGGTCACCAGTATCCACGCTGCCCCATAACGGGAACAGCGTCTGGTCAGCCAGGGCATATCCGTCCCGCAGCGCGGTGGCCAGGACATCCACTTCCACCCCACCCTGATCCGTCTGCGGATGACCCGGCACATACCCGGTTGAACGGGCATAAAAACGCACCGCATTGTCCGTATTCACCGCAATCTGGTAACCCGCCAGCGCCGCCGTGGCACGGATATGGTTACCGATCCCCGCCGCCGTGCAGTCCCCCAGCACGTCATTGCCCAGCATATGTGGCGCGGGATCAATCTGCTCGCGCCCCAGTCGCGGCGGGGCCTTGCGGGCCATGAAATTACGCATGCCCGATAGCAGGGGCTGGCGCGCCTGTATTCGGGCGGGAAGGCAGCCAAGTTTGCGCAGCGTCATTGCCTGTATCCATGTCTGACCGGAGGGGCACAAAACCCCTTCATTTGGTGCATCGTGAAAATTACAGAAAGTTTTGGTAAATATTTCTTCAAAAAGCTTCAGTAAAACGCTGCCTTTAAAAAAAGGCCGCATCCAGAAACTTCCATTATTCAGGGAAAGTATTTTTACTGTTTCGCAATAGAGAAAAATATAGATGTGAAGGATGCAGGCAGCAAACAAAACGACACGATCCTGCCCGACACGGCAGGCTGGCCGTACCATCCGTGATCATCTGTAACGAATTGCAAGGACAGGACGTGCGCACATGCCTTTCCGTAACAGGAAAGGGCTGTAAAAACAGGAAATTACAGGAAAAAATGGCATTTTCCATGCCATGTGCCGCCGTGTTGTTCCTGAGGAAAAAAACAAGAATACCCTATTTTACCAATTGACAGGAAAGTGTGTTATTTTTAAGGCAATGTTGTCGTTTTACGGTCAAGATCTGAATTGTGTTGCGTCGTATTTCAGCAAAAGGTTTTTCTGGATCATGTCACTTGAAAGCATTGCCCTGTCACAGACAGGCCAGCACCATGACGATCGTCCCGCCAGCAAGCCGGCAGGATACCACCACACGCCAATCCGGGGCATCCTGTTTGGCCTAATGTTCAGCGTGCCACTATGGGCGCTGGGGTTTTTTCTGTTTCGATAAGAGACCGTTTGAAAAGCCAGATCGGAAACATCCCGCAACCACAAGGAAGTTTTTGGTGAAGCTTTTTTCAAAAGCTTCGAAAGAACGCCCCCCTTTTTGAAAAAAGGCGGCACTCAGAAACTTTTCCATGATTTACAGGCATCACCTACCGATATAACGAGGACGGGTATCATGCTGCCGGGCCGTTTGCAGTCCTGACCTGTAATCCGATGGGATGTTTTTTGGGGGGAAGGGCAGATGGTATCCCCCTGCCCTGTCATGCGCCATGATTTCTGCTGGCAGGTCCGGCCTGCCCCCGGTGATCAATTGAACCCGATGGACACACCCGCAAAAATGCCGAACCCGTCACCTGACAGCATGGCGGCAGGCTGCTGCCCGTTGCTGGTGGAATAGACCGGCACCACACCTGTTGCGTAGTGTTTATTGGCAAGGTTGTGCAGGCTCAGGAACACCTGCCGGTGTTTGTTTGGCCACAGGTAACCGATATCAAAATTGTAGATATGATAGGGCGCGGCCTTGTACTGGTTATCATATGAAGCCAGCACGGAAGACGAGACTTCCACATCGAATGAAGTATAAAATCCGTTCTTCATATCAAGATGCAGTTCCCCCTGATAAAAATGGCGCGGAATGCCGGGAATGTAGTTGTGTCCCCATGTTGCGTCATGATTGAAGCGGAAGCTCTGGAATGTATAGGCCTGACGTAGGGAAATGATGTTGCCCTGCCATTTGTACAACGTTGAATGGAACGATGTTTCAACCCCCTGATGCGTTGTGGGTGATGCATTGCCGTAAGTGGAGTTGTTGTACAGGATGGAATTGGGGGTCGCGACCGCCAGTAATTCATTATGCACGGCGGAGTGGTAGTAGGTGACACTCCATTCCGTACCGGCAAAATGACCGCTTGTCCCCACTTCAAACGTGGTGGCGGTCTGGGGGCGCAGGTTGGCCCAATCCTTTGTCAGGCCCGTGGCGATCCCCGATGTATAATTGGCGCCCGAAAGGTACTGCCAGTCCTGCGGACTCTGCACACTGCGGCTGACATTGCCATACACCTCGACATTGGGGGTAATGACGTAACGGAACCCCGCACGCGGTGCGAAATACAGCGCATTCTGGCTGAAGGAACTTGTCTGCGGGTACGTCTGTGACCCCGAACGCGGGGTATAGCTCAACGCGCCGGCTGCAGTCAGCCAGAAGTTGTGGAAGAGTTCGGTATTGTTGCGCACATGAAAAACCGTATCACTTCCCCCCAGGTGTGAACGGGTCACAAGAGTACCAAGCGCATAACCGGGATAGGCCGCCTGGCGACGCACCCGGTTGTCAATGGTGGCGTCAAGGTCGTGCGATGTATAGATGCCGATATCCGTATCGCTGGCATGGCCCAGCAACTTGTCCTGACGTGTGTAATTCACCATGCCGGTGGCATAGTCGATATTGTACAGTGACGAGGTATTACCCAGTTCATGGTCCATCGGCGCGTTCAGGTAGGCAAAACCAACAGTCAGCCTGGACTGGTCGTCAATGCGGATCCTGAGCCGGTCGGCAGCATATTTGGTGCCGGGTTCAATGGTTTTTGTGCCCCATGTCGCGTATTCAGGCTGCATCTGGCGCGGATTGTCACGGATCTGGTCACGTGTCAGGTAATAGGGGTTGCCTTCCCATGTCTGGCGATAGCGGAAGAAAAAGCGGTTATCGACATTGTCGCTGAATTTGTAACCGTAATTGAAGTTCACGCCGAAATTCGTGGTCTTGGTATTGTCCTGATAGCCACCGCGATAGGAATTGGTCACACTGAGGTAATAGTCGGACCTGCCGATGACGGTGCCCGAACTCAGCTGTTCCTTGACATACCCGAAGCTGCCGGCTTCGACACGGGCCTGGTAACGCTGTGAATTATATCCCGTCTGCGTGACGTAATTGATCGCGCCACCCAGCTGGGTGGAGCCGAAGTCAATGCCATTCCCGCCGCGCATGATCTCGGTATAACGAATGCCAAGTGGTTCCTGCAGCTCATTGACCGTGCCGATAGGCGTAGTCAGCGGAATATCATCAAACAGAAACATGATGCCTGCACGCGTGGCGTTCAGCCCCGTCTGGATACCGGAACCCCGAATGGAGATACGCAGGTCGTCCGATCCGCAGGGAGCCTGTGCGAAGACACCGGCCTGATACTTGAATGCATCCGCGTTGGTGGCGTTACGTCCCTTAAGCACGGTGGCCGCGTCAATGACGCTGGTGCCCCCGGGAATGGTTTTCAGGTACACCTCCGCCTGATGCGTTGCCGCACTGTGATGATGTACGGCGATATGTTCGACCGTATTGGCATTCAGCCCGCTGCTGTCCGCATGCCCATCATGCTGGCTGGCCGCGTCATGCCCCCCTGCGGCATGCCGGACGGGGCGGTGGGGAATACGATGCGCGGTCATGGCATCCGGCACGACAGATGTGGCTGCCACTGCATGATGGGAAGCAATCAGCGCACCAAACAGCCCACTGGCAAGGACGAAGGTAAGTCTGTTTGGCGCCTCCACGGCAGGAATGCGGCCACGATACTGGGCGTGATGGATATAGGGTGGTGATACGGTGGGGGACAGAAATAATTCACTTCTAATCATTGTAGTTTTTCCATTATGACCGCAAGAAACGCATTAATTTGTTAGCGGTCATGATGGACTTTTCATACAGGCATGATGGCCCAGAATCTTAAAAATACGGAACAGTTGTACTGAAACAACATATACACATATATTATAGTTAATTATGGACATCCTCACGCTACAACCCGGCGCGAACATTCCGAAAATATCAAAACAATATTGTTTCTTATCAGCGTATTAATTAAAATTATGATCGGGATAATTTTACAACCCTTAGTTGCAGCCAGCTTTTCAAAAACGGAAATCTGCTTTCCATCAACGCAAAGGATCGCATATACGGCAGGAAGACGTCCGCCACTCGGCCCGGATAATTAACAGCTCATAATTGTTGTTTATGGAGCCATCTTCCAATTCCATGCATGTAACGACGGGAAGGCATGGTTAAGGTAGTCATTCCCCACAATCAGATATTTCCAGAGTACCGGATCATACAGTGTATGCGTGCGCGCATTACGCCGCAGGTCATCAAGGTTCGGCTTCCGGTCCGTGGCGGTTGTGCCGACCAGATCGATTGTCATATCGACGGCCGCCTGTATGAACTGCGATATGACACTGTCAGCAAAGGGCGCGCCGGACCTGCAGGCTTTCCAGACCGGGACGATACGACAGCACGGTACCTGCACGTCCGTCAGTTGCACGGTGCCGCTTGCCGTTCCTTTCCGACCCGTCATTGATGATGCTCAGGTCCGGCGTATTACGGTCGGCAATGGCAAGGCGGCTGTACCCGTCTTTATCAAGCGCCACGATCTGCACCAGATGCGTCAACAGTGCCGCCGTGCAGTAATGGTTGACGCCTTCCAGGGTAACGGTATCGCCATAGGCACACGGCACGGTCATGCTCCACAGCCCCGAATTGGAACAAATGCCCAGTTCACACGCGGCAAAACGGTTTTCATGGTCACGCCGCGCGAGGTCCGGCACGATCTGCCAGGCGACTTCGGCTGCAATGTGCAATGCCTCCGGATCGTTCGCAATGACGGGCACACCCGCAGGCAGCAGGAAAAACGAGGCGGATATCAGCGTCGCCCATGCCAATAAATTCCGTAAGGGTCATGATATATCCGGTCTGGATGGGATCAGGGATGATCGGAATTCATGACAGCACCCGCTGGCCCGCGACCCGACGCAGCAATTCGCCATGGGGCGCATGGATGCGGCCACACAGCGCGTCACGATGGGCACGTTCCAGCGGATTATGGGTGGACAGCCCGGCATTGCCCGCAAGACCCAGCAGGGCGGATGTAAAATCGGCCGCTGCATCGACCACGCGTGATTTTATCACGGCTGCATGTGCATTCAGTTCGGGCGGCGGGCATGTGGCCGTGACAGCCGTAGCGTAAAGCCGCAGCAGCATGGTGTTCATGTGCAGCGTAATGGCGAAGCCCCCTACGGCGTCGCGCATGGCGGGCAGGGTCGAAAGCGGCGCGCCCAGATTGGATGGCACGCGGTTTTTCAGGAATTCCCCAAACCATGTCAGCGCGGACGTGGCGATGCCATTGTACAAGGCCCCCAGCAGTCCCGTATTCCAGAGCATGAGGATATTGCGTTCTGCCGGTGGCGTATCGGGCGCATGCAGGGCCAGCGCCGCATCGGGCGGAAGCACAACCTGCGTAAAGGTGACTTCATGGCTGTTGCTGGCGCGCATACCGATATGGTCCCAGTTTTCAATGACATGAATGCCTTCTGCAATGGTCGGGACCATGAACGTGCCCACCCTTGCCGGGTCTTCATCCGTGCGGGCGCGCACCAGCAGCCACGACAGGCCGGGAATGCCGGTGACATAGGCCTTGCGTCCGTTCAGCACCCATCCCCCGGGTGTGCGGGTCGCCACCGTGCCGGGCAGACCGCCGCGCGATGCGGAGCCAAGATCGGGTTCCGCCAGCAGGATATTGGTCAGCCGGTCATGCTGTTCCTCTTCCATCCAGCGCACGAAATCACCGGAACCGAATTCATGGTGGGCAATCGCGGCCCGCACCATGTAATGGTTGACCATGACCAGCGCGGTGGAGGCATCACTCTGCGCAATCCGGCCCACGATTTCCTGCGCAACGCCAAGGGTAAACGGCGTGGGGCGATCGGGGGTGGAAATGCGCAGCGACAGCAGTCCCGCCTGACGCAGGTCGTCAATATTTTCCTGTGCAAAAATCCCGGTGCGGTCATGATGCGCCGCACGGGTGGCAAGGCGCGCCTGCAGATGCGTTGCCGCATCAAGGGCGTCATGTGCGGTATGTCGTATCAGGCCCATGGCTCATGCCCCCCGCACAATGGACCGGATGTCCGGCACGGTCGGGATCAGATGCGCATGGAACAGGGTTGCCGCAATATCCTGCTGTTCTGTCACAACGGTCTGATCCAGCGGTGCGGGCTGCAACGCCAGTCGCGCCAGTGCATGGGTAATGACGGGACGGGACAGACCGGTACTGGCGGCAATATCCGCCGTCAGCGTATCGGCATGATCCGCCGCCCATTGCACGCAGTCCTGTCGCGCCTGCGCTAGCGCAATGAAGAAGTTACCCGGATTACGGTCCGCAAACGGCCGGCTGGCAATCAGGAACTGCCGGTTGGTCGTCACACCCTGTGCATCCACCAGCAGACGACTTTGCGTGTCCACCAGGGCCGCACTTAAATACGGATCCCATATCGCCCATGCATCCACCCGCCCGGTCTCGAACGCGGCGCGACCGGCGGCGGGCGGCAGATAGACAGGGCGGATATCTGCCCATGCAAGCCCCGCGCGCTGCAACAGCGCCAGCAGCAGGTAGTGCACGTTGGACCCACGATTCAGGGCAATCGTGCGTCCCTTCAGGTCTGCTGGCGTCTGAATGGGACTGCTGGCGGGCACCAGCACGCCTTCGCCATGCGGGGCAGGCGCCGAACAGCCGATATAGGCCAGCCCATCAGGCCATGCGGCCTGCGCCATGACCGGGGGTGCATTGCCGGTTTCGCCAATGTCTATGGCATCCGCCGCAAGCGCCTGCAGCAGTTGGGGACCGGCGATAAATTCGGACCACTGCACCCGCATCCCGTGCGGAGCAAGGGCGCGTTCCAGCAGCCCGCTATGTTTCAGCACCACCAGCGTACCGTACTGCTGGTAGCCTATGCGGATCGTGGCGTCCTGTGCCGCATGCGCCCGGCGGGACATCCACACGGGGCATGACAGCGCCATGCCAAGACCGGTCAGGAACGCGCGACGTGAATACCGTTTCATTGCAGGCTTACCTGTAACAGGGGTGGGGCGTATGCCGTCCGATGAATCCCAGCCGGTCGATGAATCGGGCCGGAGATGAATGGCATATTTAACAATATTAAACCGTTAATATGTATTTATGACATTATAAACGTAAATTCATATGTCAACGGGATATTCTCCTTCCGCCCGGGTTTTTGGCATGAGCATGCCGTGCGGATCACGCGCCGATTCAGGGGCGATGCGGTCAGGATATTATATAACGATAGAATTTGTATAATTTAACGGCTATGTGCTTGTCACGTATAATACGATTTTTTATGTTATATTTTCCTGAAAAATATCATTTTAAAACAGCGTTATAATAAAATTCAGGCGCTTTCTTTAAACTATTTTTATGTGAAATTGACCAGAATTTCCCCTTAATCCCCCATATAAAATCACATGATGTCGTTGTTATTTTATTGACTCATATATTGTCGTTGTTAGTGTTTGTGAAATGTAAATGCGCATACAAAATAGTTTAAATATGCACGCAATCGAGGTCGCCATGACAGATCCGGTCCATCCTCCCCACGGTTTTTCCCCACGGATTGATGCGCTTGCGCACAGGCTGCGCCCGGTTTTCGCGCGCATTGCCGATGGCGCCATTGACCGCGAAGAAAACCGTATCCTGGCCCATGACGCGGTACGGTGGCTGCTGGATGCCGGTTTTGGCGCGCTGCGCGTGCCGGTGCGTTATGGCGGCAGCGGGGCCAGCCTGCCGGAAACCTTCGCGCTTCTGGCCGAACTGGCCGAAGCGGATTCAAACCTGCCGCAGATCTTCCGTGCCCATTTCGCCTTTGTCGAAGGACGCCTGCATGAGGGGGACAGTCCACGCGCCGCATACTGGCTGGAACAGGTGGCGCAGGGTGCGCTGTTTGGCGCTGCCATGGCGGAACTGACGGACAGTACCGGCACCACCACCACCCTTGCGCCCGATCCGCAGGGGCAGTGGCTGCTGGATGGCACGAAATACTATTCCACCGGCACGCTTTATGCGTCGTGGATTGTTGCCGTCGCAACCGATGGAACGGACCGCATCCAGCTTGTCGTACCTGCCGACGCCCCCGGCGTGACCCGCATTGATGACTGGGATGGTTTTGGCCAGCGCCTGACCGGCAGCGGCACGACACATTTCAAAAATGTTGCCGTGCCCGATGATCACATCATCAACCGCACGCCGCTTTCCGAATTCCCCACCAACGAATATTTCACCACCTATTACCAGCTTTTCCACCTTGCCACGCTGGCGGGGATCGGGCGGGCTATCGTGCGCGATGCGGTGGCCTTCGTGCGTCCGCGCACACGTACATTCGGCGTTCCCGGGCAGGTGGCGCAGCGCCATGACCCGCTGGTGCAGGGCGTGGTAGGACGCCTGTCTGCCCTGTCATTTTCAGCCGATACACTGGTGGAAAAAGTGGCATGGACGCTGGAAGCAGCCTTCCCGCAATGGGCGGCGGGGCACGAAAATGGCCCGGCCTTCGATACGGCGCAGTTACGCGCCTATCAGGCGCAGCAGATCGTGGCAGGCCAGGTGCTGGAAGCAGCGACGCTGCTGTTTGAGGTGGGCGGGGCCTCGGCCACCAGCACGTCACGGCGGCTGGACCGTCACTGGCGCAACGCCCGCACGCTGGCGTCGCATAACCCATTGGTCCACCGGCAGCGTGAACTGGGTGACCTTGTGCTGAATGGCACGGCATTCGGTTCGCGCTGGCGCGATCGGACCGCGACCGTCACCCAGCCTGTCTCCACCAATGCGCAGCAGGAACACGCAGCATGACAACGCAGCCCAAGCAGTTGCACGTCAACCTGTTCGAAATGGCCTGTGTCAGCCATATCGTGCACGGCATGTGGCGTGCGCCGGGTAACAACCGGCACCGGTTCGGGGAAATGGCGTACTGGCTGGAAGTGGCGAAACTGGCGGAAGAAGGCCTGTTTGACGCGATCTTCCTGGCGGATGTCATCGGCACCTATGACCGCTTTGGCGATGGCACGGCCGCCGCCCTGCGTGAAGGGTTGCAGATTCCCAACCTCGATCCCCTCATGCTGGTGCCCGCCATGGCGGCGGTGACGAAAAACCTCGGCTTTGGCGTCACGTTTTCCACAACGTATGAACCGCCCTTCGCCTTCGCCCGGCGCATGGCGACACTTGACCTGCTGACCGAAGGCCGCGTGGGGTGGAACATCGTCACATCCTACCTGCGCAGTGCGGCGCGCAATTTCGGCATGGAGGACGAAATCCCCCATGACCAGCGTTACGCCATCGCGGATGAATACCTCGATGTCCTGTACAAGCTGTGGGAAGGCAGCTGGGATGATGATGCCGTCGTCAATGACGTGGCATCCGGTATTTACGCCAATCCCGATGCCGTCAGGCCCATCAACCATGACGGGCGACACTTCCGCGTGGCGGGACCGCATCTTGTCTCGCCCGGTCGGCAGCGCACGCCAGTACTGTTTCAGGCAACCGGGTCGCCAGCGGGACTGGAATTCGCGGCCCGTCATGCGGAAGTCGTGTTCATTGGCGGCCAGACAACGGAAGCAGTGCGCGAAAACATTGCCCGCACGCGCGAACGCGCGCGCGCCCATGGCCGTAATGGCGATGACATCCGTTTTATTGTCATGGCTGGCATCATTGCCGATACAACGCAGCAGCTTGCTGAAAAGAAACTGGAAAAATACCGCCAGTATTACAGCGTCGAGGGCGCGCTGATCCACGCACAGGCCGAGATTGACCTGCGCCGCTATCCCGAAGATGCGCATATTGGCGACATCCTGAAACGTGAGGGCGTGCCATTTGGCAATATGGGCCGGCGTTTTCGCCCCGAACAGACGGTTGGCAGCGCGCTGCGCCAGATCGCATCGTTTGATGAAGGGCGCTTCTTTGTCGTGGGCACGCCTGACAAAATTGCCGATGAAATCGAACGCTGGCTGGATGTTGACGGAATCGATGGCATCAACCTACGCCAGTACCACACATTCGAGACCGCGCGTGATTTCATTGACCTGATCGTGCCCGAACTGCAGCGGCGCGGACGGTACCGCACGGCCTACACCCCGCGCGAAACCCTGCGCGAACGCCTGTTCACGCCGGGGCAGCCGCATCTGCCCAACCGTCATTTCGGCAGCCGGTACCGTGATCCCGCAGCGCTGCATGCACCGGCTGAACCGCTTTTTCCCCACGAAACATTTTCCAAGGCCTCGTAACCATGTCCCATGCAGTTCCTGACAAGATCAATGTGCTGTGGTTCCTGCCCACCCATGGCGACAGCCGCTACCTTGGCACGCAGAAGGGCGGCAGGCCGGTTGACCTGCCGTACCTGCAGCAGGTGGCAAAGGCTGCCGATACGCTGGGATATTACGGTGTCCTGATCCCGACGGGACGCAGTTGCGAGGATAGCTGGGTTGTCGCCTCTGCCCTCGCCCCCGTGACCGAACGGCTGCGTTACCTGATCGCGGTCAGGCCGGGCCTGCTGTCACCCACACTGGCCGCGCGCATGACCGCGACACTGGACCGTTTTTCCAACGGACGGCTGCTGATCAATATCGTGACCGGTGGCGACCCGGCGGAAAACGCAGGCGACGGCCTGTTTGCCGACCATGCCACGCGCTACGAAATCACGGACGAATTCCTGGATATCTACCGCGCGCTACTGCGCGGCGAGAGTGTCAATTTTGAAGGAAAGCACTTTACCATAAAGGACGGCCGCCTGCTGTTCGCGCCGTACCAGAATGACGGGCCGCCGCTGTATTTTGGGGGATCATCGGAAGCGGCTGCCCATGTCGCCGCAAAATCGGTGGACAAATACCTGACATGGGGCGAACCCCCGGCACAGGTGGCGGAAAAGATCAGTCATGTGCGCAAACTGGCCCATGCGCAGGGGCGCGAGGTATCATTTGGCATCCGGCTGCATGTCATCGTGCGTGAAACGGCGGAGGAGGCATGGCATGAAGCCGACCGCCTGATCAGCCATCTCGATGATGCCACCATTGCCAAGGCCCAGAAGGTCTTCGCCCGCATGGATTCCGTGGGTCAGTCACGCATGAGCGCCCTGCACGGCGGCCAGCGCGACAGGCTGGAAATCAGTCCCAACCTGTGGGCAGGCGTGGGCCTGGTGCGCGGTGGAGCCGGGACCGCGCTGGTAGGTGATCCCGATACGGTGGCGGAGCGGATTGATGAATACCGCAGGCTGGGCATCGATACGTTCATTTTCTCCGGCTATCCGCATCTGGAGGAAGCCTACCAGTTCGGTGAACTCGTGCTGCCCAACCTGCCGACCACACACCCCGTGCGCGGGGCGTCGGACCTGAACAACATGGGGCCGTTTGGCGAAACCATCGCGGGTGACCATCGTCCGACCCGCGCCGCCTGATGACAGGAGCCGTGCCATGCCCGTTTCCCCCCACATTCCCCATATCGCCATTATCGGCGGCGGGTTCAGCGGTGCGGCGCTGGCGTGGCACCTTGCGCGCGACACCAGCACGCCAAGGCGTATCACCGTGTTCGAACCGCGCCCCTTTCTTGGCGCGGGGCTGGCCTATGGCGCGACCGACCCACAGCACCGGGTAAACGTGCCAGCAACCCGCATGAGCATCGATACCAGCCAGCCCGATGATTTCGCCAGATGGATCGGGCAGACGGATGCGCTGGCCAATGACCCGGCAGCCTTCAGGCCGGATGGCAGTGCGTTTCCCGCCCGTGCCATATTCGGTCGCTACGTGGCCAACCGGCTGGCACCGGTGCTGCATGCGGGTGTGGTGACGCACCTGCGCCACAAGGTGGCGGGCGTGTACAGATCGTCTGTTGGCCACTGGATCATTACGGATGTCATGGGGCAGGCTACGGCCGCTGATATTGTGGTCATCGCCACCAGTCACCCTGCGCCACAGCCTCCGAAGCTGCTGCGTGACCTGCACCTGCATGCGGGCCGTCATCCCGTTCTGGTCACCAATCCATGGCAGGCTGGGGCGCTGGAGGATATCCGTACGTCTGACCGTGTCCTGATCGTTGGCACGGGGCTGAGCATGGCGGATGCCATCGTCACACTGACGGCACGCGGGCATGATGGCAAGATTACCGCCATTTCCCGGCGTGGGCAGCGTTCGCATGGACATGCGGCACATGCCGTTGACCCGGTGGGGCAATTCATCTCCCCACCGTCGCGCACGGTCGGCCATCTGCTGCGTCGCGTGCGTCATGCGCTGGCCGCCCATCCTGACCAGCCATGGCAGGCCATATTTGACCGGCTGCGAGAACAGGCGCCCGATATATGGGCCGCCCTGCCACTGCCTGAACGCAGGCGGCTGATCCGGCACCTGCGGCCGTTCTGGGATACGCACCGTTTCCGTATCGCGCCACAGGCTGAAGACGTGCTGCATGCGCGCGAACGTGCCGGAACGCTGGACATCACGGCCGCACGGCTGGCCGCCGTACAGGTGAAGCGGGACCGTTTTGTCACGACCCTTCGCCATGGCGACACCGTGTGGGGCGGGACGTATGACACCATCATCACCACGACGGGACCGGCGCATGACGCCATCATCCATACCGTGCCGTACATACGCGAACTGGCGGCTGCCGGTCTGGTGGAAATGGATGCAACCGGGCTGGGCCTGCATGTGGATGCGCTGGGACGCGCCTGTGTCGGCAGCGGGCATGAAGACACCCTGTTCGTGGCGGGACCACTGGCGCGCGGGCGGTTCGGGGAACTGATGGGGCTGCCCGAAGTCACGCGTCATGCCGAAAAGCTGGCTGTCATCATAAGCGCGCTGTCGGCGTCGCTTCCCATTGTCCATTACCCTGAAAAAGAACGGGCAACGACATGACTACATTGGCGCAGACCCATCATGACCGTCCCGTCGTGCGCGATGCGGATGACATATCCGCCCTTGTAAATGCGGGCCCGCGGGCGGGCAGCCATGCACGCATGGTTGTAGCCCTGGCACTGGGGGGTGTGTTTCTGGATGCATATGACCTGACCACCCTGTCATGGGGCATTTCGGATGTGCAGACGCATTTTGGCCTGTCCGCGTTCCAGACCGGGCTGGTGGCAGCCGCACTGAATGCCGGAACCATCGTGGGCAGCCTGGCTGGCGGATGGCTGACGGACCGCATCGGGCGGTACGCCGTGTTCATGGCCGATATGGTGTGCTTTGTCATTGCAGCCCTGGTGGCGGGGGCAGCACCCACGGCCGGCATCCTGATCGCGGCGCGTTTCGCCATGGGGTTCGGGGTGGGCATGGACCTGCCGGTGGCGATGGCGTTCCTGTCGGAATTCTCGCGGCTGGAGGGACGGGGCAGCAAGGCGGCCCATGCGGCAGCGTGGTGCCCGACATGGTACGCCGCGTCATCCGCGTGCTTCGTGATCGTATTTGCCCTGTCTTATGTGCTGCCAGCGGGCCATCCCGACTGGCTGTGGCGGGCATCGCTGGCGTTTGGCGCGGTCCCGGCACTGGTCATCATTGCGGTGCGCGGGCGATACATGAGTGAATCCCCCGTATGGATCGCCCGCCGGGGTGACCTGCAGCGTGCGGCTGACATCCTGCGCCGGTCGTACGGAATTAACCCTGTCGTCCGTGCCATGCCGGGACAGGCGCCGGTGGTCATGCAGGCCGATCCATGGCGGCTGGCACGACGGCCGCTACTGCAACGCGGACTGATGGTTGTCAGCATGACGCTGATCAGCAGCATGTCCTACAACATCATCATATTTGGCCTGCCCACGCTGCTGGTATCCATCATGCATGCCAGTCCGGTGCAGGTCGTGGTGATTTCCATCATCCTCAACCTGGCCGTGGCCTTTCCCGGTGGCCTGCTGGGCGTGCGCCTGACGCGCAGTGTGCGCTCCCGGCCCATTATCCTGGCGGGATATCTCATGCAGGTGGCCGGGATCGGGGCGCTGGCCCTGACCGGCATGCCGCATGGGACGACGGGCATCATCGTTGCCCTTGCCGGTTTTGCCGCCTTCCTGTTCGCGCAGGGATTCGGGCCGGGATGCCAGCTTATGGTCTATCCCACCCTTAGCTATCCCACTGAACTGCGGGGACTGGGCATAGGTATCGCACGGCTGGTTTCGGGCATTGGCGGCACGCTTATCCTGCTGTCCTTCCCGTGGATGAATATACACCTTGGCCCCGCGCTGTTCTGGGTGGTGCTGGCGGCGCCGCTGGCGGGTGTGGTGATTGCCTTTTTCTCGCGCTGGGATGTGTTCGGCTACGACCCCGACATGGACCCCGCATTGCGCCAGCAGGTCCCACCCGTACGGCGGAACACGGTTCCGGATACGAGCGACCTGCTGTTTTCCACTGATATCAGGAACTGATTGACCATGACCAATGTCATTGCGCCGTTTGGCTATGACTCATCTGACGAAGCGGCCGTCAGTGCCGACCTGTTTCGCAACGGCATGGCGGCGTTGCCGGGCGCGGTTACGGTCGTGACGACGGACGGCCCGCATGGACCACACGGCTTTACGGCATCGGCGGTATGCAGCGTATCGGATACGCCCCCAACGCTGCTGGTGTGCATCAACCGCACCACCAGTGCACATCCTTATATCCTGAAACATGGTGTGCTGGTCATCAATGTCCTGCATGAGGCGCAGCACGAACTGTCAAATACCTTCAGCAGTCGGTCGCGGTCCATGGCGGAACGTTTCGCGACAGGCAAGTGGCATACGGGCCTGACCGGTGCGCCAGTTCTGGATGATGCGCTGGTCAGCTTTGACTGCCGCATCCGTGAAATCCGTGATGTGGGAACGCATACGGTCGTCATTGCGCATGTGGTTGATGTCATCGTGGGCAATGATGATGTCCGCCCGGCCCTTGTCTGGTTCAACCGGCAGTACAGCCGCGTCATTCCCAAATAAAAATAAAATTTCCCGGGTGCTGCCTTTATTCAAAAAGATAACGTTTTCTGAAAAAAGCTTCACCAAAAAGCTTCCTTACGATTTCCGGAATATTCCATGGACAATATTTCGAAATAGTCCATGGGACGTTTCCGTTCAGGAAACAGTAAAATGTGTACACGATAAGAACTAATGAAATGAAGAAAAAATATTCACAAAATAATCATGCACATGCATGCATTCATGGAATCATTCCCAATGACACGGATATCCGTACGCCCCCCGTCTGACAGATATCTTTTCCGATCCCGTCTCCTGTCGCGTCGGACGACAGTCTTGGTCGGTTCCTCCCTGCTGGGTCTTGCGCGTGGCGCGTTTGCAGCAGACACCGTGGCGCCGTCCGCCTTGCCACATAGCCATGAAACGCAGCATGTCCGGCCCGCGCGGCAGAACGTGGCGCCCGCCGCGCCCGATCAGGCAGCCCCTTCACCTGCACGACCGGAAGTCATTTCCGTCTCGCGCCATCGCCTGTCACCCGCATCCCGGGCAGAGTCACGCCTGGCATCCATTCCCGGCGCAACCAGCGTGATTGACGCGCAGAAAGTGCTGAAGGGCCGTAACTTCACCAATGCGGATGCCCTGTCATTCCAGCCCGGCGTATTCGCACAGTCCTCGGGCGGGGGGGATGGCATACGCCTGTCAATTCGCGGGTCGGGCATTGCCACCGGCACCAATTACTTCCGCTCCGGCCTGCTTATGATGTTTGACGGTCTGCCAGTAACCACGCCCGCTGGCACGCCCTATGAACTGTTTGAGCCGCTGGGCCTGCGTTATACCGAGGTACTACGCGGGGCGAATGCTTTCGATTATGGTGGCATGCAGCTTGGTGGCGCGCTGAATTACGTGTCCATGACCGGATATGACGCACAACGTTATCAGGCCCGTGTCGAAGCGGGCAGCTTTGGCTACGTCAAGGAACAGCTCAGTTCCGGCGGCGTATTTGGCAAGTTTGATTATTATATTAGCGCCACCAATTCATATCGCGGCGGCTATCAGGACAATACAAAGGCAACCAGTTTCGGGCTGAACGCCAATTTTGGCTACCGTTTCAATGACCGCGTATCAACACGGGCGTTTTTTCGCTACCGGCAGACTGAAAACGGCTATCCCGGTTACCTGACGCGCGACCAGATCCTGTCCAACCCCAGACAGGCGCAGTCACCGTATTATGCATGGGGATCACACCGTATCCAGCCTGGCACGAAGTATTACGGATCCATGACCACCATACGAATTGATGACAAATCAAGGATCGAGGTCGGCGGCAATTATCAGGACGCCCCGATTGATATCCAGAATACCGCATCATCCCAGATATGGGGATACAAGACGATAGCAGGCGTGCTGAATTACGACCGGCATGATGTACTGGCAGGCCACAGGAGCGACACGCAGTTCGGTATCCTGAGCTATACCGATATCGAGGCATGGCAACGCAACCGCATTCGCGTCAGCAGTGTATTCGGTGGCGTGCCGGACGGTACGTTGCTGCGTAATATAAAGTATGGCGGCACGGAAAACTATTTCCATCTGCGCAACAATACCGAGGTCGCGCACAACCTGTGGCTGACGGCGGCGGGTGCGGTCGCCTTCATCAAACGCACATCGGATGTCACCTATCCCAACCGCAGTGATCTGCACACCACTTCGGTCAACTTCATTCCGCGTGGTGGGTTCCGTTATATTCCGGACAAGCATGTGGAGATATACGGTAATGTCAGCCGCAGCCTGCAGCCGCCCAATGACTGGAACTACAATTATGCCGGTAATTACTATAACGCGGCCAGTTATCCGTTACAGGCGGCAGCAGGAGAGAATTCTACATCGGGTCGCCTGCGCAACCAGACTGCGACCACGTTTGAAATCGGAACGACAGGGCATTATTTCCATAATAAATGGAGTCTGAGTTACTATCATTCCTCAGTCCATAATGAACTGCTTACGGTAACAACACCGGCATCGCTTGCGGCGGGTACATCGATTTACGGTAATGCCTCGTCCACCATGCATCAGGGTGTCGAGGTTTCGCTGGAAACGGAACTGCTGAAATGGGCGGGCAATACGCTATCGCTGCGGCAGGCCTATACATATCAGGATTTCCGTTACAGGCATGATGCCGTTTTTGGCAATAATCACCTGCCCGGAATTCCTGAACATTTCTATCAGGGTGAAATCCACCTGGATATGCGCAACGGGTTTTACGCCAGTTTCAATGCGCAGGTTTCGTCCAGGGTGGGCGCATCCTATGACATGACGTATTTCGCCCCCGCCTACCACATCTATAACGCCAATATCGGTTATTCCTGGCCGCACAAACATCGTGAAGTTTTCATAAGCTTCAACAACCTTGCCAATACACATTACGCGGCCATTGTCGTGCCCGGTTATCAGGCAGCGGGCAAGCAGTTGTCGGTCATGCAACCGGGGGATGGATTTGGCGTGTTTGTCGGCGCGTCAATCGGGTTTGACTGAATACTGTACAGTTCTGAACGAATATGTTGAAATGAAAGAAATCTGCCGCAACGCATTTAGCATGCACTGCGTATCCCATCAGACCAGTGACCTGCAGCGGCGCTTACGTGACCGATCGGACCATTATCATACCCAGTAATACTGGATAGATCTGACTTGCATGCTTGAACGCGATCTGTTTGATGCCCTGTTCCAAGCAGATGTACTGGGCATGTATGATGTATATGGTGCGTCGACCAATATGGCATTGCGCAATGCGGCACAAATTCAGGTCCATGAATGATCCTGCGATGCTGATTTCGGCCATGGCGTCAGTAATGCGTAATCTGGGCTTTGCCTGACAGCAACCCTGTCGTACGGATATCCGTTTCCCTTTGCGTAGCGCATGTCCACGCTGGATCATCTGACACAGGGACGCATCGAGTAGAATATCGTCACAGGTTACATAAAACAGCTGTGTTTCCTGCGCGTATGTCCCAAACGCAGAAAGCCGCCCCTACGGACGGCTTAACATGCTGATTATATTGGATAAATCTTGGTTGCGGGGGCAGGATTTGAACCTGCGGCCTTCAGGTTATGAGCCTGACGAGCTACCGGGCTGCTCCACCCCGCGGTGGTGAGGGGTGACTGGAAGACCTGGCGGCGACCGACTTTCCCGTGCCT